>DYOJ01000758.1 GCA_020720705.1 Acetofilamentum sp. | reverse complement strand
AAGTAAACATTCGAGAAGAAGAACTCAAAAATACCGTTGCTCAAGATTATTTTGAAGGGTTTAATACCAACAAAATTATCGGCGATGTGGATTTTTGTGTGTCAATGAACTCAACTCCATCCCTCAAAGCCGGGGAATTTGAGATTGAAAGTTTACTCTGGGCAGAAGCCAAAAAGGGAAGTTCGGATATTTATAACTCTCTGGTTCAGTTGATTTTAACGATTGGCAAAGCCCGCACATTCGACAAATTTTTACCGCCTTCTTTTTTGGGAGCTTTCGATGCCGAAAAAATTGCATTTATTCCTTACAATGCCGTTCACGACATTTTTTATGTGAACGATTTTAATTGGAATGTTGCGCCGTCCAACCACGATACACGCGAGTTTCAGCTTGTTTACCAAAAAGTTAAAACCGTTTTAGACCAAAAATTTTCGCTGTTTTACTTCGACAAAGACGATGCGGAACTCAATAATTTTATCAAAACGAATTTTGTAGTCGGAAAGTCCGAAATCAGCAAAACACGTATTGATAAAAACAATTTTATTGCCATTTACAACAAGTGGTTGCAAACCGTAAAACCCACAATAGCAGTAAATTGGGACATTGCAAAAAAGGCAGGATTAATTGACGGCGATTTTTATTTGGCAGATTTACTTTCGCGCGAAAACGAAACGCTCAAAGAGAAACTTTTTGTATTGTTAAAAAAAGACCACTACGAATTAGACCGAAAACTTAATGATTACGGATTATTCATAACAAGTTCAACCACTTTTTCCGACAATCAAAAAGCGCACACCCAATTTTGGAACAAATACGAACGTCCGCCGCTTGAACACTATTGGGATTATATTGTTGAACGCCGCGATTTGCTTGTGCCACAGGACGTTCGCGAGCGAAAAGGCAGTTTTTTCACCCCTCAAATTTGGGTTGAACTTTCGCAAAAATATCTCGCAGATGTTTTGGGCGAAGATTGGCAAGACGAATATTACGTTTGGGATTGCGCCGCCGGAACCGGAAATTTGCTGAACGGACTTACAAATAAATACAATATTTGGGCATCCACCCTCGACCGCCAAGATGTTGATGTCATGAAAGATAGAATAAAAAACGGCGCAAACCTTTTGGAAGACCGCGTGTTTCAATTCGATTTTTTGAACGACGAGTTCGCAAAACTTCCGAAACCGCTTTTTGAAATTATCAACAATCCCGCAAAGCGAAAAAAATTGGTGATATATATTAATCCGCCGTATGCGGAAGCGAGCAATAAAAAAACCTTGATAGGCGGCATTGACGGAAACAGAGGCGTTGAGCAAAATAACACAAACAAAAAATACGCAACAATACTTGGGCAAGGCAACGCAGAATTGTTTGCCCAATTTTTGACTCGAATTTATTTTGAAATTCC
>DYOJ01000757.1 GCA_020720705.1 Acetofilamentum sp. | reverse complement strand
ACGAACTATAGTTTGCACAAAAATCAATGGAAAACAAAAAAGGAGCTGAATCCAAATTTTTGGTCTCGGCTCCTTTAAAATAAGTGCTGAAAATAGTTATTTTCGCCTAAAAAAATCCTGAATATTTTTGTATTGAAAAACTATCGGAATCCAAACATAGTTAACGATTGTATCCATATCAGTCTCAACAGTTCCGCTTTGAACGGGTTGTTCTTGTGTGAGATAGTAAATTCCGAATACAATTGCCGCAACACCAAGCACGGCAAGCGTAATTTTTATCCAGCTCCACGGGCGTTCGCCTTGCACTTCGCCGGTGCGTCCGTTTATCATAAACCGATACACTTTATCGTTAAATCTGTATGCACTAATCCAAATCGGAAGCAGGATATGTTTGAATGTAATGTCATTAAAATTTGTATTTACCGAGTGAATTCGCTGCCTGTCTCCGCCGATGTCTCGGCGAATATCTCCCCGAATGACGTCATCCATTTTAACTTTTGCTTTGTCAAAACCTTGCTCGATATCAATTTGGTATGTCTCTGATTTAAAGCCACTTAGATATTTTGTGTCATAAGGAACCAGATTATTCAAATCCCATGGTTCGAGGCGTTCTACATATTTAAGCGGAAGTGATTGACTTGCAGGCACTAACACATCATCAAAGAAACGAGCCACACGACCGCTGACATTCGACCAGCGCGTTTCGGTAACGGTTCGGGTTTTGGTTTCACCGTTTTCGGTATATGTTTCAGTTCTTTGATAATCGTCCCCGCGCTCGCCTGTATAATGTGTTTTCGTGTCCGAATCGTAAGTCCAATAGGGCGTATAAACACCGGCTAATTTTTCAGCTTGTCGGGCATATTTTTTCAACTTGCTCGGGGCAAACCAAAGTTTTCGCAACCATTTTTTGTAAAGTTCCAAGCCATCCTTTGCTGTAATTTTAAACGGAAGCATTGCTTTTGCCTGCACAACTTTTGAAGTATGAGCATTTGCAGCCACAAGCGGGCTACCGCAAAAATCACATTCCGAAGAGACGACATTCGGATTAAAAGTGGTGTCTGCTCCGCAACTTTGACACTTTACGGTTTTAATTTCAACAGTGTTTGCTTCGGAGGCTTTGTTCCTTATAAATGACAGATAATCAATCTCTTGTGTAGCATCTCGGCGTTTATTTTCATCAATTTCGATGGTATTTTCCGTTCCGCAATTTCCACATTTCAGATGTGAAGTTCCGGGAGCAAAAGTGAGTTTGCTGCCACAATTTTTGCAGGTGATTTCAGTCTGAGTGCTTTCTGTCGGATTTACAAATTTTTCGTCCATATCTGATTTATTTTGTTGCTAAATTTAGATATTATTTTTAAATATTGAAGTTTTTTTTTGATATTTTGAAAAAAATCATTTTAAAT
>DYOJ01000756.1 GCA_020720705.1 Acetofilamentum sp. | reverse complement strand
AATTCTCAATTCTCAATTCTCAATTCTCAATTCTCAATTCTCAATTCTCAATTCTAAATTCTCAATTCTCAATTCTCAATTCTCAATTCTCAATTCTCAATTCTCAATTCTCATAACAAATCCACAAAAAAATGAAAAAGAATTTTTATCTAATTTCAGCTTTGAGCTTGACGATAAGCTTGTTCGCTGCGTGCGGTTCGGAAAACACAGAATCCAAAGATTCCGCCGGAACTGAAGCAAATGAAATTGCCGAAAACACCGAAACAACAGACCTTGCAAGCGAAGGAATCAACTCATACAGCTACATTGCAGGCGATTATACGGATGCCGATGCCAAGAGCAAAATCACGATTTCGATTGACAGCTTGGAGCCGGATCACTTGATATATCAAGCCTCTTGGACAGAAGATTTTGGTAGCGGAAAAGTTACAAAAAGTCCGATACTCGTTACGCAAGGCTGTGAAACCAAACTTACAGACGAAAACTCTTATGCGCTTTGGTCGCTGCCCGAAGGTAATGTGCTGACGTTATTTTCGGAAAATAGTCCGATATGCTACAAAATCAAAGCGTTATCGAACAGTTCCGAACTTACTTTGGAATTGTTGCCGAGCGATGGTTCAAAACTTAGAAAATTAGTGCGAAAATTGTAAAACGAATTTATTGTCAACTGGTAGTCATTACATTGTCTAAAATCGTTTTGTTTCAATGGATTACAAGTTTCACAGATTTGAAATCCGTGTTACAAACAAGGGCGAAACATCCAAGTATCACGGATTTGAAATCCGTGTTACACACAAATTTTAAACTCATGAAAAATTTAGTAAAATTTCTCTTTTTTGCGGTGCTATCAACTGCCACAGCAGCCTGCGGAAGTGAAACGAATTCCGAACAAACTGACTCCGCAACAGTCGTTGATGAAACTATACCTGACAATGTTGATATCGCAACTGAAAATCAGCCATATAGCTATGCTGATATTGTTAAAAATCAAGACAGTTTGGTCGGCGATTTCGGTTGGACACGCAAACACGAACTTGATTTGAACAACGACGGCGTGAACGAAGAATTTTTGGCTGTCGAAGGCTATTCGCGCGGCATGGGTTATGTTTTGTTTACAAAATCAGGTTCGAGTTGGAAACTGCTCACCGATGTCGAAACAGTGCCCTCGTCCGATGCCGGAATTGTAAAATTGGATGCCGAACATAACGGTTGGCACGATTTTACGGCAAGCCAAGGCTCCGGACGCGGCGGAATTATTGAAACAACATTCACGTGGGACGGCACAAAATACATTTTGAAAGAACAAAAAGAAGTAACAGAATAATCGTTAAAATAATAAAATAATTTAGCACCATGAGTTCATTTACAAAATTTTACACGGCAGCATTTATCGCTGTTGCGATGCTCG
>DYOJ01000755.1 GCA_020720705.1 Acetofilamentum sp. | reverse complement strand
CACCTGATATTTAAGGCTTTGAGGTGAAAACACCTCAAAGGTGCAATGTCTCAATCCCTGCACATATCAGGTGTTTTCACCTGATATTTAAGGCTTTGAGGTGAAAACACCTCAAAGGTGCAATGTCTCAATTCTCGTGTCTCATTTCTATTTTACAATTTTTTTTTACGATTCGTGTAAAGACGCACGGCCGTGCGTCTTTACGCCATGTGTCCCCTGTATCTAAATTCTAACGAAGTATTGAGACAAATAATCCAAACAATAATTTTCGGATATAAAAAAAAGCAGAAATATAAAAAATCTGCTTTTTTTGTGCCCGGAACAAGACTCGAACTTGCACCCAAGTAATATGGACATGGCCCTCAACCATGCGCGTCTACCAATTTCGCCATCCGGGCGATTTTGATTTCGGACTGCAAAATTAAAATAAATCTTTAAATTTCACTATCTTTTTCCGATTTTTTTTCGGATTTTTTTTCAGCGGCTAATTCTTTGACTATAATTCTGTACCGTTTTATCTCGAATTTATTGAAAAATATGCTCATGATAATTACGAAAAACAGTGCAAGCAAACCAAGCAAAGCATCAAAGTAATGAGGCATGGATAATGACATTCGAATCAAAATTGTTGCCACCGCATACCCCGTGTTTCGAAACACAACACAATAGGAATGGCTGTAGCGGAGCGCGAAAATCACAATCAATATGTCTGTGAAAATCAATATGGTGTAAAATAAACTAAAAAATTCAAAGTGTTTATCGTGCGTAAAATAGGCAATCAAATCATACAAGCCGATACTCAGAAATATAATAATCATGCCGAGCGCAAGCATCTTTTTGACAGAATTAAATTTTCCTTGTTCGTCATCGTCTATCGTAAAACGCCTGTGTTTTTGAATTTTCCCGAAATAAAATATCCCGATATAAATCAGAAGTGCACCAAAAATATCGGACAACATATAAGTTATCGGCAGGTTATCGTGTTCAAGGTCGAGCGGCAGTTCGATATACGAAAACTCCTTAAACGCTTGTCGCAGTAGAATTAAGGAGAGTATCTCGAACTGCTTGGCAACCGAATCGGATACAGAATATGCCAGCACAAATACCATTGTAATAATTTCGACTGCCAACAGTATGCGAAAAACAACTTCAACTGCAAAGAAATAATTATCGGCAAGCAATGCGGCTGTTTTTGGCGAAAATGCTCCGTTTCTGTTTAGAAAAACAAGTATTAATGCCGAAAAAAACACAAAAATCAGAACCGTACTGATTATCCGATAGCCTTTTGCACTTTCCAATTTTTGATAAAGTAAATCGAAAATTCCGTCAGTTGTTTTTAATATTTTTCGTTTTATTCGTTCCATTGGGTATTGGGTATTGGGTATTGGGTATTGGGTATTGGGTATTG
>DYOJ01000754.1 GCA_020720705.1 Acetofilamentum sp. | reverse complement strand
AATACATAATATCTTTTATGGCTAAATATCTTAAAATCCTGATATTCGTAATGTTTCCGCTTCTGTTTTCGCAGTGTAGCTCGAATGCACAGCCGGCGGAATTGCAAAAAAATGACAGCGTTAAAGTTCTTAAAAATGAAATTTCCGAGCCTAAGTCTGGAAATGAAAAAGAAGTCTCATTTCTATTTATGGGCGATATAATGCAGCACGATTTGCAAATAAAATCAGCCTATTACGAAGAAAAAAAGGCTTATGATTTTAATTCACAGTTTGAAGCCTGTAAACCGATATTTGATACGACTGATATTGTGGTCGGAAATTTTGAGGTTACACTCGGAGGTCCTCCTTATGCCGGATATCCGAGTTTCAGCGCTCCCGATGCATTGCCCGTTGCGGTAAAAAATGCGGGAATTAATTATCTCGGCTTTGCCAACAATCATGTGTATGATAACGGTAAACGCGGATTCGAACGCACGATTCGAATTTTAGATTCGCTCGGTTTTAAACGAACCGGTGCATTTATAAACGAAGAAGATAAGGCAAAACATCACCCTATGATTATTGAAAAAGATGGCTTACGAATTGCTTTATTCAACTATACTTACGGTGTGAACGGAAACATGGTTCAAGCTCCTAATATCCTGAATATTTATAATAAAGACATGATTTTGAATGATTTAAAAAAATCAGAATCTGAAAATTTTGATGCTCGAATCATCTATTTTCATTGGGGAACAGAATATAAACGTGTGCAACAACCTTCGCAGACCGAATTAGCCGACTTTTGTTTTGAGAACGGAGCCGATATCATCATTGGTGCACATCCGCATGTGATTGAACCTATGGAATTTAAGACTTTTACAAAGAAAGACGGCACAAAAAAACAAGTGCTTGTTGCCTATTCACTGGGAAATTTTGTATCTAATTATGCCACTTGGCGCTACGCAGACGGCGGAGCATTAATTAGCTTTTCCCTGAAAAAAGAAGCCGGAAAACCTCTTCAAATTTTACGCCCCGAGCATCATTTGGTCTGGGTGTATCGCCCTATACGCAAAGGGGACTTGCGCAGATACACCGTTTTGCCTGTAGCTGATTACGAGCACGATAAAACCATAACCGGTGAACATCGCCAATTATTCGACCGTTTTATTACTGATTCGCGTGCTTTGCTCAAAGAACATAATAAAAATGTTCCCGAAGTAAAAAAACGAAAATAAATGTCTGTTTGGACGAAAACTTCGATGTAATTGCTCGAACTTAATTTATTCTGAAAAATTTTTTACTTAGATTTTGCACACAAACACCTGTTTCACGATTTTACCCTGCGGGATGTGGAGTTAAATCAGATAATTTCCGTTCGGATGCTCGAGGAGTTGCATCCAACCGATTGTAATATCCTAATAACTTGA
>DYOJ01000753.1 GCA_020720705.1 Acetofilamentum sp. | reverse complement strand
AAGTTGGTTTTCGTACGCCAATTTTTGGTTTTCTTTTTCTTTTTCGGCGGTTTGGAATCGAATGTTCATTTCAAGCATATTTTTTTTTATTTCAATATTTTCAATGCTATCTTTCAGTTGTAAATGTAATTTTTGGTATTTGTAAGCAAGTTCAAAGTTCCCTTTCAGAGCATAAACTTCATCAAAATTGGTATAAGTGTTTATTAAAACCTCTAAATCATTGATTGATTTTGCAAGAGGTTCTGCTTTTTCTAAAAACGTCAATGTTTTTTCGAGTTTTCGTTCTGTAAGATAAAAAAGTGCTCCGTTTGAGTAAACTTGAAGAAGCAATGCATTGTCTTTGTTTTTTGTTGCCAAATCCAAAGCCAAATTCAGATATTTTTCGGCAATCTGTGGTTTTGATATTTTTTGATATACTTCGATTAGCCTGACATACACAATTCCGTTTTTGTTTTCCGCCTTTTTGCTTTTGTTCAGTTTTATCAGTTCGTTTGAAAAGTTAAGAACTTTTTCATATTGCTTTTGTCGCAAATGGATGGCAGACAAATTTTCCAATGCAGTGGATTGGATGTAATAATTCTGAGTCTCACGTGCACTTCTCTCTGCTTTTTCATAATATAATTTAGATGAAACAGTGTCGTTGACGTGAAAAAAAGCATTTCCAAGCGTGATGTAATTTGATAATGCCACCGATTCCGAATTCTCTTCCGAGTTTCGAATTGCATTAAGCGCACAGGATATGGCTTCAGAATAGTTTCCGATTTGGTTATAAATAGCTCCTTTGTTTGTGAAAATCTTTGTTTTAGCAGTTAAGGATTTGTGTTTGATTAATTTATCCGAATATATCAACGCGGTATCCAACCAGAGCAAACTCTTGCTCGGGGTTCCTTTTTGGCTTGATATTATTGCCATATTCATCGAAGCATTCACAATTTGTTCCGCTTCTTTCGTTAGTTTAGCATAAGAGTATGACAATCTAAACATTAGCTCTGCTGAATCAAGCGAATTTCTCAGAGAATAACAGATTGCTATATTTTGGTAGGACTTACACAAAGCTGTGTGTTTGAAAGTATTATTATAATTTTTTGATGCTATCGAAATCGTTTTAAGTGCATATTTAATACTTGTATCTTGATTTGAAAATAGTGTTTCACACGAAATATCATGTAAGATTCTAACTTTGACTGTATCCTGGTTTGTATTAGAAAGTAAGAGTTTCAAGCTATCCGAAACATTATTTTGTGAGAAAACTTGTGTAAAGTTTATGCACAACATTGAATGTAAAAGTAAAATAAAACGGAAATTTTTCATTTATTTAAAATTATTGTTCTTATTATTCTGGAATCGTATTGCACCTACCTCATCGGCACTTCAAAATGCACGTTTGTGCCTTGTCCGGCGCGGCTTTTGT
>DYOJ01000752.1 GCA_020720705.1 Acetofilamentum sp. | reverse complement strand
ACTTGTGCTGATACTGCACTTAAGGCAAGTATGCCTACAAAGAAAAGATAGATTTTTTTCATGACAATAATATTATGTAATTAATTAAAAAACACTCAAAATTACGAACATAATTTTATATTGTCAAATTTTTTTCAAAAAAATGTGTATAAAATTTTATTTTTGCATAAAAATCAAAATCGTAAGCCGCTGTCCTTAATTTCCCCCAATCAAGGCTTTGGCTTACGAAACAAGCGAAAATGTAAAGAGAATCACTTAATTACTACGTTCGCTGATGTCAAAATCCCGGGGGTTTTGAATGGGTGTAATTGTGGTTATGCCCTGTTTTGTGCTGACATTGTTATTTGTATTGACCTGCAATTTTGTTGGGGTGTCAATAACAGAATACAGAAATAAAATAATTGTTGCGATAACTATCGCCATGTTCAAAAGTTCTCTTTTGTGCATATGATACAATTTTTAGGGGTTATGTAAAGAAAACTTTACAAAGAAAAATACTTTTTGTGATATAACAAAATAATTATCAATATTTTTACTCAAATTATTTAAAGTCTTATGAAAGTTAAGTTGTTTTTATCTACTGCTGTCATGGTTGTTACTCTCTTATGGTCATGTACGAGAGGCTCTGAGTATAAACAAACTGAGAATGGTTTAGAGTATAAGTTTTTTCGCAAAACAGAATCTGTTCAAAAACCGAAAGTCGGAGATGTGATTCAAATGCGTTTCCGTATCTATTTTGAGGACAGTTTGTTGGATTCATCAGACGCGCTTTGGGGTGCAGTTGATATGCGTGTTTCCGAGTCCAAATTTAAGGGTGGGGTAGAAGAGGCATTGATGATGATGTCTGAGGGAGACAGTGCTCATTTTTTGATTGATGCTCATAAGTTTTATATCAATAATAAAAATAGTTCGGCACCTGATTTTATCAAAATCGGAGATAAATTGCGTTTCGAAATCGGGCTTGCTAAAATATTTTCAGATAACGAGTTGGAGGCTAAAGCGATGAATGAAAAACAGAAGGCTCAATTAAAGGAGCATCAATTATTTATTGCTTATATGGCTGCGGAATTTCCCGATATCACCATTGATTCGTCTGATTATTACATCATTAAACGTAATGAAAACAAGGGAACTCAAGCTCAACCCGGCAAAACAGCGCTTGTTCATTACACCGGAAAGTTCCTTGACGGGCGGGTTTTTGATACAACAATAGGTAATGCGCCGTTTGAGTTCCGTATCGGTGCAAATAAAGTTATTGAGGCTTGGGAGATTGCGATTTTGCAAATGCGTAAAAATGAAAAAATTACACTCATTTGTAAATCATCTCTTGCTTATAAAGATACCGGATTCGGCAAAATAATTCCGCCTTATACAAGTTTAGTTTTTGAAATAGAACTACTTGAAATTAATTAG
>DYOJ01000751.1 GCA_020720705.1 Acetofilamentum sp. | reverse complement strand
ATTGCTGTCAAAATATAACATCAAACTTTTTCCGGTAATTTTATACAATTATTTAGGGTCTGCTGAAAAACTCAAAAACAACAATAAATCATTGCTAATTGTCTAATATGAGTAAGTTATACAGTCTCAAATGTAAAAATTGCGGAACTTTTATTATTCAGATGCACGGATTTTGGTACTTTGTATGCAAAAAGCGTGCACTAAGAAAGAAATACAGTGTTTTATTTCACTGTAATTTAGCTAATTGTAAGTTTTTCAGCAGACCCTATTTAGTTTCAATCGAATTTCTACAGAATTTCTACAGAATTTCATAAAACATTCAAGTCGAAATATTCCTATAACATAAATAATTTCAATGTGTTATGAGTTTTCTTACAAGAACTATATTACGAACCTTACTAAAATTATTCAGCCATTTTCTTTTTATACTGTTTACGGTTTATAGTTGAGCGTATAAACATTGTTTGTAATAAAACGTGTAAGTATTTGATATTTAGTAGGCTATACTCATTTTCCCAATCGAATGTATTGTCATTCAGCTGTCAATGATAGTCATAAAGTAGTCATTCAATTGTTTCAATTGAATTTCAACCGAATTTCTAAAAAAATCATATTGAAATACCTGTGTATTATAATCTATTTCAATGTGTTATGAGCTTTCTTATAAGGACAGGATATCTAAAGTTGTTGATTTACCGTTGCAACACCACCTTATGCACCGCCGCCCCCGCCTCCGTGCGGATATGCAGAAAATACATGCCGTCAGGCAAGGCTGATATATCAAGCTGGCATTGATTATTGTTGATTGTATATTGATTATTAAGAAGTATTTTGCCTGCCATATCCGTAACATACACATTTTCAATATTCAATAATAAATAATCAATAGTCAATTTCCCGCTTGTCGGGTTAGGCGTTACGGTAATTGCAACTTCCGGCAGTGTTTTTATACCCACAAAGTCCTTTACCGTGAGTTGCATGGTGCAGGAATTGCTGTTGCCGGTGCTGTCGGTTGCCGTCCATGTTAGGGTGTGTATGCCCGCCGGCAGACTGATGCCTTGCAGAGTGGGGTTGCCGTTTACGGAGTTGCGAAGCGTTGCGCTGCAATTATCCGATGCCACAGCATCTAAGGCGGTGCCGAATACGGCGTAGCCCGTTTCGCTTTCGGGTATAGTTACGCTTTGGCTTGGCGGGCAGGTAATTACGGGCGGCTCGGTATCCAAAGCAATGCGCACTTCGGGGGCGAAGGCGCCGCCGGCGAAGCTCGCATCTATGGACTGCACACTCCAATAATACACTTTGCATGGGTCTAAACTGATATTCATAAGGTAGCTCACGCGCCCGTTTTGGCGGATGCCTTGTATCTCGCCCCGGCGGGCGATGAGGCGTTTGCCGTTAAACTCGTGCTTGTAGGGGAACGCCATGG
>DYOJ01000107.1 GCA_020720705.1 Acetofilamentum sp. | reverse complement strand
CAAGTAAAATCCAATGTATGTATGCCCCCGAATTTACTTCGCACTCGGAAGGGATAAGGGTAACAGTGAAGTAGTTGATAAACAATGTATTAGTCCAGACAGGTATTAAAAACCTGTCCGGTCTATTGAGTTTTTCTAAAAAAATTGCATCTTTGTATTTTTAAAGCCTCAGAATTATGACATACACATTTCAAATTTCAGATACCACGCCGGAATCAAAGCGTATTATCAACATGTTGTTGGATTTGTCGAAAAATAGCAACACACTACAAGTTGTTGAAAATAAAGATGATGAGTTTGAACTTACGACAGAACAAGAGTCGGAATTAGACAGACGGTATGCTGAGTTTCAGAACAATCCGCGAAACGGAAAAGCATGGAACGATGTCCGTAAAACTGTATTGCAATGAACCCAAACTTACGGGAGATTATACTGAAAATGTGTTAATTTGGAAATTTGAAAGTGTATTAATTTGCAGATTATCAAATATTTAGCAAAGAATACAAGTAAACATATCAGCCGTTTTTAGTATACACTGTTTTATATTCTGTTGTCTGTAATCTGATGTCTTAAATCTATTATAAATTGTTTTATTATAGTTTCAATTGAATTTCCTCTGTATTTCTACATAATTTCAAAAAAAATCGGGACGGAAATAAGTTCTATAATCAAGTAAATCAATATATTGTGAGTATGTTTGAAAACAAGAGTTTATGTTTTTTATCTATAAAATCGAGATTCTTTTTTTTATCAAAAATAATTCTTTTATTTTGCAAAAGTAATTCTTGTCCAACTTAAACAGCGCACAATGCAAGTTTTATTTTTTGTAGCCCTCGCTCCGATTTTTCTTATCGGCTTATATTTATACAGACGCGATAAATACGAACGTGAACCCGTTGGGTTGCTGTTTCGTGCATTGCTCGCCGGAGGTTTGTCAGTTATTCCGATTTTATTTTTAGAAATCGGTCTAAGTGATTATTGGTCAATGAAATACGGAGATGCAACTCCGAACTTGACAAGTGCTGCGTACGAGGCATTTGTTGTGGCATCGTTCTCCGAAGAATTGTTCAAATACATTGCCGTAATGCTTTTTTTCTGGCGAAACAGAAATTTTAACGAACGCATGGACGGCATTGTATATGCAGCATTTGTATCTTTGGGCTTTGCTATGGTTGAAAATGTGTTGTATGTTTTTCAAAACGGAATGCCGACCGGTATTTTGCGCGCATTTACCGCCGTTCCTTTGCATGCCGTTACGGGTATAACGATGGGCTTTTTTCTCGGTTTTGCGCGGATGAGCAGTGTAAAGCGTACTGCAAATTTGATAGCCGCTTTCGTAGTGCCTTTTCTGATTCACGGTGTGTATGATTTTATGCTGATGTCCGAAGAAGGTATCTTGTTATTGTTATTTATTCCGTTTGTCGTTTTTATGATAATTTACGGAACCAAACGTATCAGTCAACATGCTGACAATTCCCCATTTAAGCCTGATAATCAAAATGATAATATCAATACATCATCGGTTTAATCTTCGATATACTTTTCTCGGGAACATATTAAGATGACTATCAGCATTAAACACCTAATTTTCAAATATTTATTAGAGATTCGACTCGAAACCTTAATCCGTAATCTGTATAACCCTTTCAACACCAATCAATATATTAAAACCCGAAATAACGGCGAATGAAACTTTATAAAGATAATATCATAACTTACAACCTGAAAAAAAAAACGCACAAAAGGCTCATTCAAAAGGTGGGTTTTGCCAGAGGGATAACATTTCTTGTGTCGCTCGGACTATTGTTTTATTCGCAAACCGGCTTATTTATAGGGGTTTCCGCATTGATGTTTGTGTTGTTTTTGGTGCTGTTAAAATATAATAATACCTTACGCACAAAACTTTCGGAAATTGAGGCAGCCCTTCGAATTAACGAGCATGAACTTCGATTGATTGAAACCCATGATTTTTCATATTTCCACTCCGGAGACGAATTTGTAAATCCTGAACATCCTTTCTCCGATGATATGGATTTGTTTGGTAAAACTTCTGTATTTCAATATCTTAATCGAACAATTACTTGCGGTGGGAAATTGAAATTTGCACAGTCTTTGATGCAAACCTATAGAAGAAAAGCGGAAATCCTTCAGCGTCAAGAGGCTGTCAGAGAACTTTGTCAAGACACTGAGTTTCGTGAACGATTTGCTGTTCTCGGCACTGCTTATGCTCCCGATAATTATTTTTCGACTCAATATTTGCATACTCATGACGACCTCGGCGTTTCGTTTGCAGAATGGTTTTCCGAAGCGCCTGTCTTAAAAAAAACTAAAATATGGTTAGTTATCAGCTACTTAGCTCCGACAATTACAGTTTTTCTTACCGGATTAGCTGTTTTTGGCGGCTTGCCTTATATTTATGCTGTACTATTCGGGATGCTCAATTTAACGTTTGTCGGAACGAAATTAAAATCTATTAACCTCGAACACAGTAAGTTGAGCCGCTTTACAAGTTCGGTTCAGGTTGTTCGATTACTCTCGGAGCTTATTTCCAAAAATAAATTTAAAACTCCGCTGTTGAAATCTTTGCAAGAAAACATTTCGGGACACGGAGTTCCCGGAACAACTCCCCCCGAAAGACTTGAAAAATTACTCAAACGCTTAGATTATCGTCTTAATTTTTTAGTCGGTTTTATGCTGAACTCACTTTTTTTGTGGGATATTCACGTTATCAGACAATTAGACAGTTTTAGAAAAGCACATGCACACACCTTCGACTTGTTTTTGGATGCTGTTTACACAGTGGATTCATTAAATAGTTTTTCCGGGTTTGCGTATAATAATCCGGAGTTTTCTTATCCTGTCATTGACGATGCAAATTTTAAATTTGAAATAAAACAAGGCGGACATTTTTTAATTCATCGCTCGAAACGTGTTGATAATGATTTTACTATCACCGGTTTGCAAAAGATAGGGATTATCACCGGTGCCAATATGGCAGGCAAAAGCACTTTTTTGAGAACTGTTGGCGTAAATATCATTTTGGCTTCGGCGGGCAGTGTGGTTTGTGCCGAAAAAATGAGCTATAGTCCGATAAATTTATACACAAGTATTCGTAGTCGGGATTCCTTGTCGGAGAATGCCTCATATTTTTTTGCCGAGCTGATGCGGATACGAAAAATTATCGAAACCTTAAATCAAGGTGAAAAATTATTTGTTATTATAGATGAGATGTTGCGAGGAACAAATTCAAAAGACAAACACGAAGGGTCGCGCGGACTGATACTTAAGTTGTTGAAATATAATGCCGTAGGATTAGTTGCCACACACGACGTGCAACTTGGCGAGCTGTCTCAAACGTATCCGGAAAATATTTTCAACAGGCGTTTTGAGTCTGAGATAACTGATGGAGAACTGTTCTTTGACTATAAAATGAAAGATGGTGTCAGCCGACATTTGAACGCAACTTTTTTAATGCAAAAATACGGAATCATTGATGAGCTACAATCTTGACATTCGTCAAAGCAGAACGGCATTACTATTGGGAACTGAAAAATTAGACAAACTCAGAAATTCTCATGTTTTGATAATGGGTCTCGGCGGAGTAGGCGGGTATGCCGCCGAACAACTCTGCCGTGCCGGTATAGGCGAGCTTACACTTGCGGATGCCGATGTTGTAAATGAATCGAATATAAATCGTCAAATTATCGCGCTCGGTTCTACCATAGGAAAACCCAAAACCGATGTTCTGGCGCAGCGTCTCAAAGATATTAATCCGGAAATTAAACTAAATTTGGTAACCGAATTTATCAAAGATGAGCTAACTGCAAAATTGTTGGATGCCTCACAGTTCGATTATGTTTTAGATTGCATTGATACCTTGGCTCCCAAAACGTTTTTCATTCAAGAAGTTATGAAGCGAAATATTCCGATGGTCAGTTCGATGGGAGCGGGCGGAAGGCTCGACCCGGCTCTGGTTAAACTATCCGATATTTCAAAAACCTATAATGACGGCTTGGCGCGAATGTTGCGCAAACGCCTTCATAAAATAGGGATTCGCACAGGTTTTAAAGCCGTATTTTCGCCTGAACCTATCAGTGGGGAGCTGATTTATGAACAAAGTCAAAATAAAAATACCAACATCGGGACGATTTCATATATGCCGGCAATATTTGGTTTGTATATGGCTTCTGCCGCGCTGCGCGACTTAATTTCCGACATAAGTGCCGATATGCTCTCCGCAAACGACCTTTTCTAAATTCCCGACAGTATCCATATCAAAAACATATATCGGCATTGTATTTTGTTTGCACAAAGCAAATGCCGTTAAGTCCATGATTTTAAGGTTTTTATCTATCACTTCGTCAAAAGATATTTCTGAATATTTAACTGCTTTCGGGTCTTTTTCCGGGTCTGCGGTATAGATTCCGTCCACGCGAGTTCCTTTTAGTAAAATATCAGCCTGAATCTCCGCTGCTCGCAAAGCTGCGCCGGTATCGGTAGAAAAAAAGGGGTTACCTGTTCCGCCGGTTAATATTGCCACACTTCCCGATTTCATTTCTGCAACAGCACGGTCTCGACTGTAACGAACAGCAGCCGGCTCGGTATCGAACGCCGTAAATACTTGGGCTTTCTGTCCGACAGTTTCAAATGCCGAAGCCAAGGCTAAACCGTTGATAATGGTCGCAAACATGCCCATGTAATCGCCTTTTACACGGTCGTAGCCCAGTGTTTCACCGGACATTCCCCGAAAAATATTCCCGCCGCCTATTACAACAGATACCTCAACTCCTTGCTTGACAATAGTTTGAACCTGAGTAACATATTCGTGTAACTTTTTAGTGCTTAACCCGAAATCGGCATCTCCGGAAAGAGATTCTCCGCTTAATTTGAGAAGTATTCGTTTGTATTTTATGCTCATTTCTGCTTGAATTTTTTTGTAAAGATAAAAAAAAAGCAGAAATCTAAAAAAAGCCTTACTTTTTGAGTAACTGTTCGCCTGTTTTTCCAAAACGCCGTTCGCGATGTTGGTAATCAATAATTGCGTCAATAAAATCTTGTTTGCGAAAATCGGGCCAGAGGACAGGCGTGAAATACAATTCACTGTATGCCGATTGCCATAATAAAAAATTACTGAGTCGGTATTCTCCGCTTGTTCTGATAAGTAAATCGGGGTCAGGTATTTGTGCTGTATAAAGAAATTTGGAGACTGTTTCTTCTGAAATCTCTTGTGCGGAAATTCCCCCTGTTAAAACCTGATTTACAATATGTTGTATGCTTTTAGTTAATTCTTGGCGTGAACTGTAGTTTAGTGCCAAAACAAGTGTCAGTCCGGTACTGTGTTCTGTTTTTTGGATGATTTGAGTGAGTTTTTGATTGACTTGTTCAGGTAATTGGGTGCGGTCTCCGATTGTTATCAGTTTAACGTTGTTTTTTATTAAATTGTCAGTTTCGTTTTCGATACTATTGACTAACAGAGACATCAGCGCATCAACTTCGGGCTTGGGGCGATTCCAATTTTCGGTTGAAAACGCATAAAGTGTTAAATATTTTATCCCGATTTCTCCGGCAACTTCTACGGTTTCTTTCACGGCTTTTACGCCGTTTTTATGTCCGAAGATACGCTGGTTACCGCGTTTTTTTGCCCAACGACCGTTGCCGTCCATGATTACGGCAACATGAATCGGGATATTTTCTTGATTTAGTTTTGGGGCGTCATTCATTTTTTAACGGACAGATTTTGGATATGCCGGACACCATTTTTTTGTTCCGGAAAAGTTATACGTAAATGAGAGTTGAGCTGACGAGTACCAATCGTTTGTGTAAATCGCTGAGGTTTGTTTTTGAGGAAATTCTGCTTCTGCCGGAATGATATTGTCTAACTTATCGTTCATAGCATTTCTGAAAACCCATTCCATGTTAAATGTCAGTCGTTTAGAAAGTGCTGCTTTAAAACCGCCACCGAACGGGAAGGTTAAAAAATAGTCCAAGTCTTCTAAATTTTCGGCATAAACCAACGCTGTGCCAAACGTAATGTAGGGTGCAAAATTTAATCGTTCGGGAGGATTGTACGGCTTAAAATTAAATTCAAACATGCCGGCAACTTCCCAAAGTCCCGTGTTGAAGGATGCGTTTCGCAATTGCTGGTAGGTATTTGAAAAGTCAGAATCGTAGGCTTCTATTTGAAGTCGAGAAACTTGCGCTTTTATGGCTACATTGTCGTGTTGCGTGTATCGGTAAAGTAATCCTATGACCGGTCGAACTTTGTAGAACGGAGTTAAATGATTGATGTCGCCAAGATAATAACTGCCGCCGCCGGCTATTCCGACTTCGTGTTTTAGCACTTGAGCCGATATGTTTGCGGACAAAAAAATCGTCAATACAAAAAACGAATACCTCATAAATTTTACGATAAAAAATATGCAAAACCGTTTGCACGTTCACAGATTCTCTGTTATGTACAAACGGTCTCGAACTCAAAAAAAGTATCTGAATTTTTAGAACTTCGGCATACTACGTATGGTATTTTTCAATTTGTAATATCCCGTTATTACTGTAAAAATGTAAGCATCATTGTACTCGGGTTGACCTCTGTAAGGCTGACCGCTTTGCCAAGCTTGCGTCGGACCTCCTACGGATACAGGAGCATTATTTTCGTCATATATAATTTCTAACTGCTTGCAAGCAAACGGATTACCCGGATTGTAAAAATATCTGTCATGAGTATCATCAATATAATCGCTGAATGTGTATCGGTTCGTAATTTCCAAACCCACAGCCCAACGACGGTCTATCTGATATTTCATCCCTAAGCCTAAACTTACAAATCCTGTGATTTTACCGTATTCTTTGTCGGGTGTTATCGTGACTTCTTCTCCGTTTTCAGTGATTGTATAGGCTTCCTCTCCTTGACCTTCGGTATGTAACGGGCGTAAAGCAACCCATTGTCCGCTGCCTCTTACTTCTTCCGATTTCGGATTAAAATACAAGCCTCCGCCTCCGACAATAACAAATGCGTTAATTTTTTTTGCACCTCTTAAACTTGAGAATGTATATCGTGCCAATTCTTTTTCTTTGATAAAGTTGTATTCGAATTGTGCACCGAACTCCCAAATATTACTTCCGAAATGCAAATTACGAGCTTGACGCGGAATGTATTGCGATTCGGCATCGTCACCTTTTATATAGGCGTACGAAATCATAGGTTTTATTGTTAAATCCTGCAACATTCTGTATCGCATGCCTACTTGCATGGTCGGGCGTGTGTAGCGCCAGTCCATATCTCTTACCCCAAGAAAGTGAGCAGCTTCTTTTGAGCCGCCTCCAAGGTCTCCCATAAAATGGTTAGTTCCTGTTCCGGCGTATATTGCCCAACGTTCCCTTTTCCAGCGCTGTCCGTCCACCATGAACGGTATAATCAACAGCAACAACAAATAAACAATTTTTCTCATACTGATTGTCTTTTCAAAATTTCTGATTGAACTGCAAAATAACAATATTATCTGTTAAAAAACAAGTAAAATTGATAATTTAATGAAATTATTTTATTAACGTATTTTTTTGACTTACTATTATGTTTAAAATAAATATTGTTTAAAATAAATATTGTTTGAAATAAATATTGTTTGAAATAAATATTGTTTGAAATAAA
>DYOJ01000750.1 GCA_020720705.1 Acetofilamentum sp. | reverse complement strand
TTTTATTTTGCTTTAACGAAAAATACTAAACAATAAACTTTCCCGCTTTTTCGTGCGCCGGCTTTGTGTAGTGGCAAAAAGCAGGTAGCTCCGGTCGGATTGTTGTCTGTTAGGTACCCGGTTTCCAATCGTTTTATAGTTTATCAATCTGCTCTTTTGTTAAACCTGTAAATTCAATTATTTCGTCAATAGGTTTATTTTTGATTTTCATTTGTTTAGCAACCTTTTCCAAAGCATTTTCAACGGCTGTTTGAGTAACTGCGTCTTTATCACGCATTACCTTTTTTTCTGCTTCATAATATTCTCGTTCTTTGGTGTTCAAACTCATTGCTTCAATTGTGTTTATTGCCTGAATAATTTCGGGTTCTTTTAATTCGTCGGGTATATTATCTTTATCAATTTCTGTTGCTCTGTTCAAAAATGTTATCCAACGGTCTAAGGTTGTTTTGATGTGTTTATATTCGTTGTCAAATTTGCGTAACTCCACAAAATATAAATCGGCAAAATCTAATTCGGGATATAGTTCGCCTGTGTCAAAATCTTTGTAACAACAACGTCTGAAATATCGTTTATCGTTAAGAAAATAATCAAAGTCTAATAGGCTTATTATAATTGTCTTTCTTAATTTATGGTAACTGTCACTTTCATTAAGTTGATTACTATAAATTTCGGATAAATAGAAAATAGCACGTTTTCCGTAATATTTTTGCTCTTTTACTTGTATTTCAATATCATACCAACGACCTTTTTCATCAGTCGCTTTTATATCAACAACGGATAGTTTATCGCCGATAAAATCAGCTTCATTGTACGGATTTTTTATCGTAACTTCTACAATTTGTTCGTCTTTTGGCAAAACTGAATTGATAAGAGATTTTAGAACATTCTTATTCTGTTCTGTTCCAAATATTTTTTTGAATACTATATCTATTTTCGGATTTAACTTGCACATAATTCTTAAATTTGAGTTTATGCAAAATTAATCATTTTACCCTTTCCTTTTGCAAACATGTTGAACATTTTTATCACTTTATTTATCATCGTTTAGCTTTATAGCGCTTGACACTTATAATTCTATCCGCAGTTGAGGCGGGGGTTTATTCGGGTGTAAATTTAAGAATAAAATTTAGAATCGGCTACGGGGTTTGCCAAAAAAGATACTCAACAGCAGTAAAACGGATTTTAAATCCGTTATACAGGCGGTGCGCACGAGGCTAAATCGGTTCCGAAATAGGGTGTTTGCGGTGCTCAAAGTTACTCGGATGGATTCAAAGTTGCAAAGACCTGACAGATTTTCAAAATCTGTCAGGTCTTAAACGCCGGCAACTTGTGCAACGAGACGCACGGCTGTGCGTTTCTACATGCAATGAATTTGCCTATATTTTCCCCACAAACACCTGTTTCACGATTTTGCCGTGCGGGGTGTGGAGTT
>DYOJ01000106.1:4938-7670 GCA_020720705.1 Acetofilamentum sp. | reverse complement strand
AATAATTCGACTTTACGAAGTTAAAGATTTCGGCAAAGTTTGTGCTTAGAATAGTATAGCGTGGACGCTAAACGCAAATAGAAAATGCAATAAGCGTCCGCGCTTTTCTTTTGCCGGCATAACTTCGTAAAGTAGAAATAACTACTTTTTGACTATTGAATGACTACTAAATGACATAACATTCGATTGAAAAAATGACAATAACCAACATAATATCAAATATTTATACGTTTTCTTACAGACACTACTTAAATAATCGTCTGATTTTAGTTTCGATATCGTAAATCTTACGCGAAGTCCAGCTGTTAAGCGGTAAATTGATGCCCGTTGAAAGGTAAATCATGTTTGAGGGTTGTATGGAATAAGGCTCTACGGGAAGTCCGTTGTCGAGTAAAACTTGGTATCCAGTTGTAAAAAATCCTTTGTGGATATAGTCCAATTCGGCATAAAAAAACATGTAATTTAAGCCCACAGTTCCGGCAAAATTATATTGTTTTGCCATTTTAGAATCCAATTTTACATGTCGGATTTCAGAAGTCCAACTCACGGTCTCCGATTTATACATCATCACATTGTAACTGAATTTGGGTCCGAAATAGAGATAGCGCATTTGGTCATACAGCTCTTTTCCCCCGATTTTAAAAAAGAATCCTCCTTGGGCTGCGATGACACTGTAGCTGACATCTGACCAATATGTAGGGTTCAAGGGGGTATTATAACGCGCAGATACGCCATAATTGGACGCTCCTAAATCTACAATAATCCCCATTTTTTCATTTTTCAAATCCTTATGAAGAGTAATTCCGCCCTTGTATCCGAGCAGATAGCTTTTATAGCTTTCAATCGGTTTCATTTGTATCGGACCTATCGGGCTGACAAGAAACTGATTGCTAAAGGTATTTGCGGGTTGTTTATCTAAAAAGCTGTGATTCAGCCCGATTTTTCCTGTCCAATAGGTATATTCGTTGCCTCCGCCGTATTGTGCGAAGGTTTGTATTGTGCCTGTTAAGAGTATGGCTATAATGAAAATTAACTTCTTCATGTTATGTATATTTTGTATTTTAAAAAAAAAAGTCCGAAGATAAATGACTAATGAATATTGAATATTGACTAATGAATATTGAATAATGAATAATGAATATTGAATATTGAATATTGACTAATGAATATTGAATATTGAATATTGAATATTGACCAATGACCAATTGTCTTAAGGGCGATATTCCCACAAATCAAGATAATAATCCTGAATGTCAGGACCTACACCTAAGCCGAGAAATCCTCTAAAATCATCAGGCGCATATTCCAAACCTATACCCATAGCCTCCATACGAGGTTTACCCAAAAATTTTGCTCGTTCGTCCCAGTCATTCACAAACGGATTGTATCTCCAATAGTCTGAACGTAAACTATCTGCATCTAAACCGGTACCGATGAAACCCATCTCGCCGATATTCATACCGACAGCCTCAATACGAGCAGTACCCGGGAACTCACGCTTGCGCGCCCAAGATACCTCCTCATCAACGGTGAGAGACATGGACCAGAAGTCTTTTTTGTATATTCCCGTTTCGTTTTGTCCGCAACCTATGTAGGCGATATCACCAATCGTAAATGCGATTGCTTGTGTGCGTTTTCCGCCGGGGAATGAGGTTACTTTTTTCCATTTTCCTTGTGGATAAAATCCTGAAACATCTGCATACTCCGGGTCAAACTCATAAACACTTTCAACGGGTGCGCCGGAGTTGATTGTTCCGAGTGCCACATAGCCTTTACCGTTTACCGAGAAGGCAACAGCATTCTGACGAGGTCCGCCGGAAAATTTTGAGCCGTCTCTTAATTCAACCCACGTATCATTCTTTAAATCATAGCGCCAAAATTCGTCCGTAGCATCTCCTTGGTCTGTCAAACCTGTCCCGACATACAAAAAATCACGATACACACCTGTTTGTATTTGCACTCCTTTAACAATAAAGCAAACTGCATTCGAAAATTTACCGGAAGAAGTCGGAAGCGATGTAAATTCATTCCAAGCCTTTGTAACAGGGTCGTATTCAAAAATAATTTTATCAAAAACCGATTCATTGTGCCCTAAGCCGGTGTATAATTTACCGTTATAGGTAAATGAAATTGCTCCCAAATAGGGTTGCCCTTGTGCAAGTTCAGGACGTTCTTCCCAAAGATTTTTAGGGTCATCCGTTCTCACCAACAGCTCTACAGGATTGTATGCAGTATCTTTTGCGATAATATTATCACCTTGTCTTTTTCCTGTAACAACATAGCTGCGCACATAATAATCAGTCTCGTCTTCCAAACCGGCGAGTGTGCTTTGCACTTTTGTTCCGTATTGTAACTCCGAATAATTTTCGGTATAAAATCTTGTGGACATAGTATCCCTGAGTCTAACATCAGGGCTTTTTGACCAGCAATGTCCATACATCACTATCGAATCTTCAACACGAGCATAACGTATTGTGTTTGTTACTTTTGCATATACATCGCTGATAGAAATTGCTGTATCAGGCGTTGAACTCAAATACTTAACCACACCGCGCTTGGTGTAAAAGGTTCCTGCATCCCACTCGCGCATAACGGTATAACCTTCTTCCTGAAATTTACAGCCCCAAAAGAACGCAATTATAGCAATTACGGCTGTTACAATGAGAAACTTCTTCATATTTATTTAGATTTTGGACATTAGAAAAAAACAGATTAGTAATGAAATAAAATAA
>DYOJ01000106.1:0-4838 GCA_020720705.1 Acetofilamentum sp. | reverse complement strand
TTTATCTGTAAATACAATATCTACGGTATGTACTTACCGATAACTAAAATCTCGGCGTGCAAATTTAAAAATAAAACGCTTTATCCGGTGTTATATTTGTTATTTTTGACTAATATTCAAAATATTTACACGACTTTTGTATTTCAAAAATTATACCTTTTTTTTTAATGAAGCCAATTTCCAATTATATTGCCAAAACATTTGCCGGTTTAGAAGACTGTGCCTTAGCAGAACTGAAGCAACTCGGTATAGTGTCTGCAGAAAAAATAAAACGCGGTATCCGCTTTACGGCAAACGATGAACAAATGTTTCGAGTAAATTACAATGCGCGTTGTATTTTGCGAGTTTTGCGCGAAATTGACAGTTTTAATATCCGAACAGAGGCTGACCTATATAAAGGTGTGAGACAGATTGCCTGGAACGAAATTATGACCTACAAACAAAGTTTCGTTGTTGATAAAACCGTTAATTCAACCATTTTTAACAATACACATTTTGCAGCATTGCGCGCGAAAGATGCAGTTGCTGATTTTTTTAGAGACAGATACGGCATACGCCCGTCTGTAAATACCGACAACCCGGACATCCATTTGCACGTGCACGTGAGCGATAACCGATGCACGATTTCGGCTGATACTTCAGGGGAGCCTTTATTTAAACGCGGATACAGAACAACTGCAGTGCAAGCACCTATCAATGAAATACTTGCAGCAGGAATCTTATCTATTTCCGGACTATCTGAAAGCAACAGCCCCCTACTCGACCCGATGTGCGGCTCAGGAACATTTTTGATTGAAGCTGCTTTTGCAAAATTTAAAATTCCGGCGGCCTATAAACGAGAGAAATTCGGGTTTATGGGGCTTGTCGGATTTAACAAAAAACTTTGGGAACAGGTAAAATTTGAGTCAGACAATTTGATAAATTATTCTCAGGATACCGTGATAAGAGGTGCAGATATATCTTCACATGCCGTAAAAAACGCCCGAGAAAATATTCAAAATGCGGGGCTTTCTGACTACATTTCTGTTGAGATTGCAGACTTTTTTGAGAAAACGCCGGAAAATACAAATCAAAATCTCATTATGAACCCACCTTATGATATCCGGATGCAGACGGAAGATATTAATGATTTCTACAAGCAAATCGGCGATACTTTGAAACAAAAATATACGGGCAGCACGGCATACATTATATCCGGTAACCCCGAAGCATTCAAGCACATAGGACTGCGTCCCGAAAAACGAACCCCACTCTACAACGGACAAATCGAAACCGAATTGAGAAAATTCTCACTTTACCGACTATCAGACGAAAAAGAACAATAAAATATTAAATAATCATCAAAAAACAAACAAATAACAATAGATTTTTGTTTATTAAAAAAATCATATTAACTTTACCACGTTAATTTGTTCGTATCAAACCAAACCTATGGAACCGATAATAATCGAAGGAACTAAAAAAACGCCGGATATTAATTTTAATGCCGGCACAGGAATTTTACAAATTGAGGGTCGCTCAATACCTGAAAACTCAATTGAGTTTTACAAACCGATGGTAGATTGGCTTGATGAGTATGCCAACTCACCTTCCGAAAAGACCGTAGTCAACATCAAACTCGAATATTTCAATACGAGTTCGTCTAAATGTATTTTGGATGTTTTCAAAAAATTGGAGGACATCCATAAAGCAAAGAAAGACGTAGTCATCAATTGGCACTACGAGGAGGACGACGAAGACATGCTCGAAGCCGGTGAAGATTACCAATCTATTTTGAAAATACCCTTCAAAATGATTGAAATCGAAGAATAAAACATAAGTTCATTCTATCAGAAGAGGCGAACATGCCTCTTTTTTTGTAGGAACAAAGAATTTCGATGCAGATATTGTCAATATTAAAAACTATTGCTTGTCCGATTCGGGATGTTTATGGGTTTGATTGCTTTGGTTGCGGTTTTCAGCGCAGTTTGACTGAGTTAATGCACGGAAATTTTCTCGAAAGTTTTGAATTTTATCCGCCGTTGATACCCTTGCTCATTTTCTTTTTGTCCTTTTTGATACACTTGGCAGTTCCTGTCAAAAACGGCAACAAAATTTTAAAATATCTATTCCTGATAGCAAGTATATCTGTGATTCTCAATTTTTCAATCAAACTTATAGTGTAAGCCTACAATGCGTATTTCAGAATTATTAAAATACTTATTTTCATTGTGTTGTGTATTGTCTATTCTGCAAATTTCTGCACAAAAGGACAGCCTAAACGTATTGACGGACACCTCGAAAATCGTCATACACCAAACAGCCGACAGCCTAACTTACAAAACACATACGGACAGCATCTTGGATTATGCAAAAAGTTTCATCGGTGTAACTTACAAATATGCAAGTGCATCGCCTACAACAGGCTTTGATTGCTCGGGGTTTGCATCTTATGTGTTTGCTAAATTCGGCTACAAATTACCACGCTCTTCCAAAGATTACGGCACTATCGGAACAAAAGTTACCCTTGAAGAATGTCGTCCGGGCGATATAATGGTGTTTGCAGGCGGAAATCCGAAATCACGCCCCATCGGACATGTAGGGATTGTTACAGAAAACAAAGCCGGACAAATTTATTTTATACATTCGGCAACTTCCAAAAAAAGAGGCGTTGTCATTTCGCACTACAATACAATAACCTATTACACAACAAGATTAGTTAGTATCCGAAGAGTAATCACCAAATAACATGACCAACGACACCTTATTCTTATATAAAGTTTCATCCGAATTTGAACAAGTATTGGAATCCGGCGGCATAGCCTACAAGGTTATTAATGACATATATTTTTTTGAACAGATAGACAATAGTACGATTCTGACTTGCGCCGAAGTCATGAATGAAACCGAATATTTGTTATGCCGACTTACGGCATCAAAAAAAATCACCATTATTGCCATTATACCGCCCGGCTTTCTGACATACCAAAAAGAGATGCTGTTTGAGTGCGGCGTGAAACACTTTCTACGAAACGATGCCGATATTTACGACTTGTTGTCTGTTTTACCTTGTCGCGACCCACACACCAAACAAGCTGTAAAGGAAGCACTGCTCATGCCTGAAAGTTTGATAAACAAATTATCATCCCCAATATTTATCAAAGATAAAAATCGCCGCTATATTGCTTGTAATGACGCGTTTTGCGAACATGTAAACAAACCTCGCGAAGCCATCATCGGACGAATGTCGAGCAACTTATTCTCGAATAAAAAATCACAAATATTTGATGAAATTGACCGCATTGTGCTCGAAGAAGGTCAAGACCGACAACATACAGGCAAAACGGCCAGCCGAGATAATACCGTACACAATGTTATCATCAAAAAAACGCCACTTTATGCCACAGACGGCACTATTCGTGGCTTAATAGGTGTGATTACGGATGTTACCGAACTTAAAAACAAAGAAAAACAACATCGAGAAGAGAAAAATAAAGCCAAAAATTCCGATAAACTTAAAACCTCTTTTCTGTCCAACATGTCGCATGAAATCCGAACACCGATGAATGCGATAGTCGGATTCTCGCAACTGCTGACTTCACCAAGCCTCAACGACGAGCGCAAAAAAATTTACATTGAACAAATAAACACAAACGCAGACCAACTTCTGAAATTAATTGAAGATATTATCGAAGTCTCCAAAATTGAAGCCGGAAAAATTTCTGTGCTCAGCGAAATTTGCTATATCAACCAATTTTTGGACGATATTTACACATCTTTTGAAGCCCACAAAGGTATTATGGGAAAATCCGGACTCGAACTCCGAATCACAAAAGCACATGCCGACAAAAATTTCACAATCCTGACAGACCGTTATCGGCTAAACCAAATATTGTCCAATTTACTTGCCAACGCACTCAAATTCACCGAAAGCGGATTCGTAGAATTCGGATATTCCGAACTCGAAATTGACAACGAAAAACACCTCGAATTTTTTGTCAAAGATACAGGTTTAGGCATACAAAGTGAAAAATTACCTTATGTTTTCGACCGATTTTCAAAAATACCTGCCTCAAAAACAAAACTTTACGGCGGAACAGGAATCGGATTATCTATCTCGAAAAGTTTGGTTGAACTTTTAGGCGGAAAAATATATGTAGAATCCGAAGAGAATCAAGGAACAACATTTTACTTTACCATTCCCGTAAAACATGCCGAACAAGAGCAAATTGACCAATCGGTTGCAAAAAAAAATATAACAACAACCGTCGAAAAAAAATACAATTGGTCTCGAAAAAATATTCTGATTGCCGAAGACGAAGAGATGAATTATTTGTATCTGCAAGAAGTTTTGAAACCGACAAATGCACAGGTACTATGGGCACAAAACGGCGAAGAAGCTATCCGAGAAATTGAACGCAACCCCGAGTATGACATCATTCTTATGGATGTGCGGATGCCTAAAATTGATGGATATCAAGCTACTCAAACCATAAAACACACACACCCCGAAATACCGATAATTATACAAACTGCTTATGCAATGCCTTCGGAACGTGAAACCGGCTACGCATCCGGCTGCGACGAATATATTGAAAAACCTGTGAATCGTGATTTGTTACTAAACCTAATTTCTGAATATTTAGACTGACCTGATACGGTTTATTGTTTGCGGTTTTGAGATTTTTTTTAATATAAACATCAGAATATGAATACATTAAATCTATTTTTTTTCAGAACAAACCATTCTTGATTCATTACTTCGTTATACTTTATACTTTATACTTTATACTTTATACTTTTTATTTTAGTTCGACTTTACGAAGTTAAAGATTTCGGCAAAGTTTGTGCTTAGAATA
>DYOJ01000105.1 GCA_020720705.1 Acetofilamentum sp. | reverse complement strand
AGTTTTGTATAAATACCTGTTTCACAGTCAGTTTCCCAAATAACGCCTGTGGTTTCGAGTGTAAATATTTTATCGTTCATACCGGCACCTGTTTTGGTGTCGGCATAAGCACCGGTATCGCCTATTTTTTTACATTCACCGCTCAACGGATTTGTAGAATACAAATTGTTGTTTTCGATTGTGTAAAAATTGTGGGCACCTCCAAACATAAACCGGGTTTTTGAGTAATCCATATCGTTTATTTTGCTTGTTTCACCTTGCGGGTTCGTAAGGAAAGGTCTGCCGCTTTTTGCGCCGACCGTAATAAGGTTTTCGCCGCATGTTACGCCGAACGCACTATTATAATTTCCAAATTCGCTTAATTGTTTCCACGAACCGTCGCTTACTTTTGTGCCGTACAAAGTTCCGTCTTTGTCAATGTTGTAAACAAACTCGGTAGTCCCGAATAGAAATTGCGAATGTGTGTATTTGTCATTGTTAATGAGTTTGCTTTTTTGGGTCTCACTATCAGTAACATACATATCGCCGAGTTTATCCAAGCTGATAATTTTTCCGGCAGCAACAACCGCCAAAACGGTATCAACCCACTCACCTGTTGAACGAATTTGTTTGAATGTACCACGCTAATTTTCCATATTTTCTATATTTTGATTTTTTTATTATCTATTCAAATTTATACTTCCGGTAATCTCCGAAATTAGACTTTCAAGCACCTCAGGTTTGATTGTATTTATTGATTTAAAGGCAACTGCAGTTTTAATTTTGTCGAATAAAGTAATTAAATGAAGTTCAATTTTTGATGCAACAGGAATTTTTGTTGTTAAAATTTCACCCGTTGAATGAGTGCCCATAATTGTACGTTCTTTTTTGCTTTCTGCCTCTTTGCCGGTGCCCAAAAATGTTGATTTTACGTAACTAATAAGTTCAGCATCAGACATTTTCATATTGGTTTGACTTTCAGCATCAAAATTTACAAAAACGATTTGCAGTTCTGTTTTGTGCGTTTCGACATTCGCAGGATATGTAAACTGTTTTGCGTGTAATCCTATGGGTTCTGAATCGGTAAGCTCAACCGATGAGTCAAATGTTAAACCGAAAACAAAATATGAAAAAAATGTATTCATCAGAAATAATTTAACGGATAAAAAAATAAATCACTAATAATCAGATATTTACAAATGGTTGCACAGATACTAATTTGGATAAATTTTCGGGAAATTTTCTTCGTTAGCGGATTTCAACCCGAAGAATGTTCGTTTACAAATATAAAATTAGTGTCTGCAACGTATCTTTTGATATCGGCAAGATAGGATTTATTTCTTTAATCTCCAAAATAATTTGTTGAGATGTTTATACTGTTTACGGTTTAAAGTTGAGAGTTTAAATAGACATAAGTCATATATTATCAGTCAATTATGGTAAATCGAAATCTCAAACCATCCCCGATGATAGTATAAATGACTACCGTATGACTACTAAGGAAAGGATATTAAATTAAGTATAACAGTTTCATTTGTAATTTAGTTATAATCAGCTATTAGTAAAATTATTTATTATAGATTATTCAATATTCATTCCTTAATGACTATTTTTGACTACTAAATGACAAAACTTTCAATTGGAAAAATGAGTAAAATTAACATAAAAATCAAGTATTTATACGTTTTCTAACAGGCACTATCTCCAAAAATTTCGCTTAACTGTCAAACTCATCTTCTTCGTAACGGTCGAGTGGAACATTGTAGAATATTTTGGCAGTCATGCCTTTATCCGATTCACTCTCAATTATTGCGTTACCGTTCATAAGTTTTGACCGTTGAATAATATTATCCAAACCTATTCCCGATTTATTGCTGTTTAAAATTTTAGCCACATCAAAACCCTTGCCGTCATCGGTGTAAACGAGCAAAACTTTGTTCTTTTTTTGGTCAAGCATGATGCGGATATTTTGAGCTTCTGCATATTTTAACGTATTGTTTATCAATTCATTGACTGTTCTAAAAAGTTGAATTTCCTCATTGATTTTTAATATTCCGCGATAGCCGGACGATTCAAAAGTTACTTTAACCGTGCCTATCGAATTTAGACGTTCGACAAAATTTGCAAGTGAAGTTACCAACCCGAAATGAGCCAAATCGTGAGGTAAAATATTTACCGCAATTTCTTTGGTGTTTTTTGCGGCTTTATCAATCAGCTCAATGGCTTCGTCAATCATTTTGACGGAACGCTCCGAGCCGGGTTCGGCGCGTTTGACAATGTTCAAATACATCTTAGTCGCTGACAATGTGGCACCTATCCCGTCATGCAAATCTTTTGCAAAACGTTTTCGTTCTTGTTCTTCAGTTTTTATAATGGTTTCCATTCGGATTTTTTCGCCATTGAGTCGCTCGCTTATGTCTCGCGCTGAGGACATGACGTGTTTTGTGCCGAAATAATCCACGAGCGTACTGCGGACTTCAACAGGTATTCGCCGCCCATCCGCCGCGATATTGGCAATTTGATAGGATAATTGCGTGCCTTCCTGCATTTTAGACCGCACAGTATCGTAAGCATGATTTGTGCGATGTATTATTTGGTCAGTATTCATGGTGCAGAGTTCTTCGCGCGTGTATCCGAGCATGTCAGCAGCCGATTGGTTTGCATTTACAATGCGACCGTCCAAAGTGTTGATAATCACGGAATCGTTGCTTTTATCAAACAAATTTATAAAGTTTAACTCACTGATTTTCAAACTTTCAGTCCGTTCTTTTACCAGCAATTCCAATTTTGCGTTAATTTCAAACAGTCGTTCCTGTGCATGCCGCTCTGCGGTAATGTCGGTACACAAAACGAGAATGGCGGTTTCGCCGTCCCATGGAATTTCTTCGGCATTTAATTTTATGTAAATATGGGAGTTGTCAAATTTTTTTGTTTTAATTTGGATAGATTTATCTGCCTGCCCCGTTCGCTCGCCGGCTGTTTTGAGATACTTGCTCAATAAGGGCGCGTGATCTTCCGAAACAAAATCCGTAAAGATTTTATCCGTAATTTGGTCGGTATTGTATCCGAACATGTTAGACAATCGGTTGTTAAAAAATACGATTTTTTCATTTTTCAGAACGATAATTGCTTCGTTGGTGCTGTTGTATATGGTGGAAAGTTTACGCTCGTGCTCCAAAATAAGCGCCTGTTGAATACGTATTTTCAAATGTGCGTTTACACGGGCTAACAGCTCGGCACTGTTGAAGGGCTTGGTTATATAATCTACAGCGCCTGCCTCAAAGGCTTTGATTATACTGTCGGGGTCATTTTTTGCGGTTAAAAATATTATCGGAATATCTGCAACTTTAGGCATAAGTTTTAGTCGGCGACATGTTTCGTAACCGTCCATATCGGGCATCATGAGGTCGAGCAAGATTAGATTCGGCAGACTTTCTTCAACGACATCCAAAGCCTCAACACCGGACATGGTAATGCTGACCTCAATTTGCTCTGACAGCAAAATGTTGGCTGCCACATTAATATTTTCCGGAACATCATCTACGATGAGTACACTTTTTGTGAACATGTTTGCTTGTTTTGGATTTATATTTTTTGGTCGGTTTGGTTAAGTTCGGTCAAAATTTCTTTGATATTTATAATATCGAACGCATGAATGTTTTTCTCCATTTTTTCGGCAATAGTTTTAAAAATATCAGTTTTATTGAGTTCGGACAGTCTCAAAAGTTCTTGAGATAATTGATTTATATCACTGATAGAAAATCGTTTACGTAATCTTTGCAACAACGGTCTCACAGCATCTGTCCAGATTTTATAAAATTGAACTTTTTGTTCGGAAGATTCAGTGAGCGAGTTTGTGAACAATTCAATATGGGTAATATTTTCGGAATATCCGACTTCAAATTCAGTAGTTTGTTGTATTTTACGATATTTAAGATAGTTCGACAGACAAATTTTCAACGCATTTTCGGTTACGGGCTTCGTTAAATAATCTGAAAAAACAGAGCTGAATTTGCTTCGGTCGTTGAGTGTGGCATAAGCCGTTACGGCGATAATAGGCGTTTGTGCATACTCGTTGGTTTTTCGGAGTATCTGTGCGGTTTCAAAGCCGTCTAATTCGGGCATGCTGATGTCCATGAGAATAACATCCGGCTTAAAATTTTGAAGAACTTGTATGGCTTGGTTTCCGTTTTCGGCTTCACGAATGTCGTTAGAATGTTCGCAGACAAACATGCGCAACAAAGTTCTGTTGGATTCGATATCTTCAACAATCAATATTTTTGAGTCAAAAAACTCAATATCTTGAAAGTCTGCTTTTGTGGGGGTTGGGAGTTTTTTTTGAGCAAATTTAATAACTTTAAACTTGAGGATAAATCGGGTACCGTTTGTTTTTGAGCTTTCGACCTCAATAGTGCCGCCGAGCAAATCGGTGAGATGTTTCACAATAGCAAGACCTAAGCCGGTACCGCCGTATCGGCGCGTGTCTTTGCCTTCAACTTGACGAAACACCTCAAAAATAGACGGCAATTCGTTTTCGGCAATCCCGATACCGGTATCACTGACACAAATTGAAAAATCAAAAGCCTTGGCAGACGGATTCTCAGTCATTTTTAATTCAGTTTGCACCATGCCTTCGTGTGTGAACTTAACAGCGTTTCCGACTAAATTTATCAATATTTGTTTGAGTCGTAAACTGTCGCTGTATATCAGTTCGGGCATTAGCGGGTCTATTATCGTGCGCAGTTTGATGCCTTTGTCTTGAGCGGTTTGGCTGAAAATCAGAATTACTTCAGCTATTATTTCTCTGATATTCAAGGCTTCGCTTTGAATTTTAAGTTGTCCGGCTTCAATTTTAGACAAATCAAGTATATCGTTGATAATATCAAGCAGATTCTTACTGCTGTTGATGATTTTTTCGATATACGAACGATGTTCCGGTTTTTGGAGCCGCCGTTGCAAAATACCCGAAAAACCGATAATTGCATTCATGGGAGTTCGGATTTCGTGGCTCATGTTTGCCAGAAATTCACTTTTAAGGCGGTTTGCCGATTCTGCTTGTTTTTGGGCTTTTAAAAGTTGCTCTTCGTTATTGCGGATATTTAAGACGCTGTTTGCCTTATACAAAAACGTTTCGATAAATTCTTTGTTTTGTATATCGTTGTTATTCAGACAGAAAAAACGCAAACCGGCAAGTAGTGTGTCGTTATTGAACAAGCCTAAACAATACGATTTTGTTATCGGAAAATGTTGATAAAACAGATTTGTTTGTTCATCGGTAAATCCTGATTTAAAGAATGTCGGAAGCGTGTCGGTGCAATCCGTAAGTATATGCTTTGCATATTGGTTTAGTTTAGGAGTCGGAAAAGTTGTTGAGATATTGTTGGTTTTCAAAAATTGGTAGATAATTTTTATCGTTGCCTGATTGGAGCAGAAAATATTTTTAGTCGTAAACGTTTTTAAATCTTCCGAAGGCAAAAACAGCATGACAATCGTTTCGGGCGAATATTCTGTAAGAACTTTTCTGATATAATCATAAATATCATCGGATTTATAAAGAGCCAACAGTTTTGTTCCGCTGCCGGATAGGATTCGGAATCGTTCTCGATTTAGTTGCTCATGCAATTCACCCTGTTTCACTTGTGTAATATCTTGCACAACGCCGATAGAGCGCTCTGCAGTACCGTCGGCGGCATAGATGGTGTGGCATTGTTCTTTAACGTAATGTATTTTACCGGAGGGTGTTACAATGCGATGTTCAATCTCATAAGAGTTTTTTGTTTCCAATGAATTTAGATAGGCATGGTTTACGGCTTGTCGGTCGTCCGGGTGGACAGCGTCCAGAAATGCCTCGTAACTTGCCGAGAAATTTACAGGGTCGAACCCGAAAATTTGGAAAATCTCTTCGGAGCAAAATAATTTATTATTCAAAATATCCAATTCCCAAATACCGATACCGGCAATTTGTTGTACCTTGCGCAGCTTGGCTTGGCTTTTTGCCAATGCCAATTCTGCCTTCCGTGTGCGCGTTATATCGTACCAAACTGCTTGTATGTAGTGTTTTCCGTTAAGGTGTACGGGGCTTATGCTCAGGGCAACATCAACAATTTCGCCGTTTTTTTTACGATGTTGCGATTCAAAACTGTAAATACCGTTTTGGAGCGCAGTTACAATTTTTTTTCGTACATCTTCTTTACCGTCAAACATATCAATTTCCGAAATATGTTTACCCACAAATTCTTTATGCGTGTAACCGAGTGCTTTATGCGCTTTTTCGTTAAACTGAATGATGTATCCCAAAGTATCAACCAATACATTTGAAACCGGCGAGTGAATAAAGAGTGCGGCGTATCGTTCTTCGCTCTCTTGCAGGGCATTGCGGGTAAACATCTGCTCGGTGATGTCGGTAATATATCCGTAGAAATAGTTGGATTCTTTTTCTCTGATAATTGTTGTATGCCCCGAAACCCAAATAATTTCATTGTTGCCTCGTATGATTCGGTAGGGTTTATGCGGCACAAACTCAGCCTGATGTTCGGTAGCTTTGCGGAGTTCGTCAAAGAATTGCGACCGGTCATCGGGGTGCAAAAGTTCAATATAACTCAAGGCTTGGTCAATGCAACGGCGCGCAGGAATCCCGATAAAAGCCTCAACGTTCTCGGAAGCGTATAACACGGAAAGTTCTGCATTGTTTACCCATTTGAATATCATTACGTTACCAGTCATAAACATTTTATGTTCGGTATGCAATTCGACATTCATTTTTTCTAATTCCGCTTGAGCAGCGAGTAGCGCAAACTCTGCATTTTTTTGGGGCGAAATATCCGCATTTGTAAAAAAAACAGAAATAACGTTACCGCTATCGTCAAAAATCGGTGTATATCCGGACTTAAACCACAGGTCGAATCCTTTGTGCGACTGTATTTTAAGTTCGTTTTCGGAGTAATGTCCCTGCAAAGCTTTGTTAAAAAATATGCTAAATTCTCTTAAATTTGCGTCAGGAATATACTCCGTCATATTTTGTCCGATTTCGAGTGTTTTCCCCCGTAATCGGAATGCGTATTCGGCAGAGTTGCGATTGAAATCTAAAATTGTAAGGTCTTGAGCTAAGAGAAAAAAACTTTCGTCGGCAGAATCAAATGTTGATTTGAGGATACGAACGGCATGTTTTAAGTCGTGCGAATATTTGCGGGCGTGTGTTTGGTCAATTTTAACGGTAAAATAATATTTCGGCTGTCCGTCAAGGGTCAAGACAGGTGCAATCACAACTGATTCGTGGCAGAGTGAGCCGTTTTTGCATTTGTTGGTAAGCTCGCCGGTCCAAATATCACCTTTTATGATTGTTTGCCAAATATTTGTGTGCACTTCGGGCGGAGTTTGCTCGGATTTTAGAATATTGGGCGTTCTCCCTCTTACTTCATCCGGAGTATATCCCGTGATAGCTGTAAAAGCAGGATTTGTCCAAATAATTTTGCCGGAGGTATCTGTTACAAAAGCATACGCCGGGCTGTATTCCAAAATTTGTCGCAATACGTTTAATTCATCTTTGTCGGAAGAAAAAACAGGGTTCACGCGAGCTTCATGGGTTAAATGTTCGGCAACCATTGCGAGTTCCGCACGCGATTTTGGCGAAAGATTTTGCTCCTCCGCAAGAATTTTTTTAATGATTTGTGAGTATTCCGACATCCTATTGAC
>DYOJ01000749.1 GCA_020720705.1 Acetofilamentum sp. | reverse complement strand
TAATTATGAGTCCACTCCGAAAAGTCGAAATTGAGCACTAATTCACGAATTATTACGAATTTTCATTATTGTATCTTATTCAATAGTCCGTTAATAATTCTTGTGAAATATGATTCATAGTAAATTATACTATAAAAATTTTCAGATTGTAAGATTGATTGTAACTATCCGGAATTGAGCAATTTGAGTCTAAAATCTAACGAAGTAATAAAATAAAAATCATGGCAAAAATATCCGAACGCGGCATTCTTATGCCGGCATCTCCTATCCGAAAACTCGTCCCGTACGCCGAAGACGCCAAAAAACGCGGCATAAAAGTTTATCATTTGAATATCGGGCAGCCGGACATTAAAACACCGGACGAAGCGTTTGATGCACTCCGAAATTTTAAAATTAAAACTGCCGAGTATTCTCACTCGGCAGGTAATGAATCGTACAGGCGCGGTTTAGCCGGATACTACGGTTCGGTCGGAATTAATGTTACATACCAAGATATTTTGGTAACAACGGGCGGGTCCGAAGCGATAATTTTTGCCATGCTCGCAACCATGAATCCGGGAGATGAAGTGATTATACCCGAACCATTTTACACAAATTACAACGGATTTGCTGTGCAGGCAGGAGTAACCATAGTTCCGGTAACTTCGAGCATAGAATCCGGTTTTGCATTGCCGCCGATTTCTGAATTTGAGAAAAAAATCACCCCGAAAACGAAAGCTGTATTGGTGTGTAACCCGAACAATCCCACCGGATATTTATATTCAAAATCCGAACTACAACAACTGCGAGACTTGGTTTTGAAACACGACCTTTTTCTGTTTGCTGATGAAGTTTATCGAGAATTTTGTTACGACGGACACGAACATTTTTCTGTCCTAAATTTAGACGGTTTGGATAATCATGCAGTTTTATTTGATTCTGTATCAAAACGTTACAGCGAGTGTGGTACACGTATCGGAGCTTTAGTCAGTCGTAATAAAGACGTTATCGGCACAGCATTGAAATACGCTCAAGCGCGACTGAGTCCTCCGCTTTTGGGGCAAATTGCCGCAGAAGGTTCGTTAAAAGTAGGGCGTGAATATTTCGATGAAGTTTATAACGAGTACATCAATCGCAGAAATTTTGTAATCCAAGCACTTAACAAGATTGAAGGCGTTTTTGCCCCGATGCCAAAGGGTGCATTTTATACCATTTTGCAGTTGCCCGTTGAGGATGCCGAAGATTTTTGTGTATGGTTGTTGCGAGATTTTAATTACAAAGGCGAAACGGTTATGCTTGCACCTGCTGCCGGTTTTTATTCAACACCCGGCTTAGGCAAAAACGAGGCACGTATCGCCTATGTGCTGAATGTCGAAGAATTATCACGGGCAGTGGTGGTATTGGAGGAAGCCCTAAAAGCATACAAAACCCGATAATTCAACATTTCGGACAAGGCT
>DYOJ01000104.1 GCA_020720705.1 Acetofilamentum sp. | reverse complement strand
ACAATAATATTGTTCGGAGCAACTATCAGCTTGATTTTGTCTCGCTTAAATGAACTAAAATTTAAAAGTGTCTTGCCCGATGCTTTAAAGGATGTCTATGTTGCAGAAGAATATGACAAATCTCAGAATTATCAGAGAGAAAATACAAAATTGTCCTTCATTTCAGATATGTTAGAAACAATCGCAACTGTTTTGATTCTTTTGTTCGGAGGATTTGGATTGCTTGATACATTGATTCGTACAGAATTTGTTTCAAATATTACAACAAGTTTATTGTTTTTTGCAATAATTGCTACTGCTAACCTTTTTATAAGCCTGCCATTTTCAATTTACGGAACTTTTGTAATTGAAACAAAATATGGTTTTAACCATACCGGTACAAAACTGTTTATTACTGATTTCTTAAAAAACATATTACTGACAGCAGCTATCGGAGGATTATTGCTGTCAGCTATTGTTTGGTTCTATTATGAAACCACAGAATATTTCTGGATATATGCTTGGGTAATAGTTTCGAGTTTTGCATTTACAATGAGTTATTTATATTCAAATATCATCGTTCCGCTATTCAATAAACAAACCCCGCTTTCGGAAGGAGAATTGCGAAATTCAATTGTATTATTTGCAAAACAGTCAAACTTTCCTATTAAAAATATTTACGTAATTGATGGTTCTAAACGCTCTTCAAAAGCGAACGCATATTTCAGCGGTTTTGGGAGAAACAAACGTATCGTGTTATATGATACGTTAATTGAACAATTAAGCATCAATGAAATTGTAGCAGTTCTTGCCCACGAAATTGGACATTATAAACATAAACATACCATAACAGGTTTCTTATCAACAGTTTTACAAACAGGTGTCATGCTGTATTTATTTTCAATAATAGCTGACAATACAGAGATTACAGCAGCTTTAGGCGGGGTTTCGCAAAGTTTTGCATTGAGTTTGATTGGATTTGGAATTATATACTCACCGGTTAGTATGATTATTGGGGTGATTACAAATTTCATATCACGAAAAAATGAGTATCAGGCAGACCTATATGCAGCTTCGTTTGGTTACGGAACAGAGTTGATTTCAGCTTTAAAGAAAATGAGCAAAAAACATTTAAGCAACCTCACGCCACATCCGTGGTTTGTATTTGTTTATTATTCACATCCGACATTGTATCAACGTATTACAGCAATAAACTATGGCAAGTGAAATTGAAAGGAAGTTTATGATTACAAACCTAAACTACTTTACAAAATGTAAAGGAATCAGAATTGTTCAGGCTTTTCTAAATTCAACCCCCGAACGAACTGTAAGAGTTCGTATAAAAGGAGTTCAAGCTTTTTTAACAATAAAGGGAAAAAACAATGAATCCGGAACTACCAGACAGGAATTTGAATATAAAATTCCGTTAAATGATGCAGAACAATTGCTTTTGTTGTGCGAGCCGGGCAAGATTGAAAAAACCAGATATGAAATAGTTTACAAAAATCATACATTTGAGGCTGACATATTTACAGGCGAAAATGAAGGGCTTTTCTTATGCGAGATTGAATTATCAAACGAAGACGAAGAATTTGAGAAGCCGGAATGGCTCGGAGTTGAAGTTACAGGTGATGTTCGATTTTATAACAGTGTTATCGCAAAACATCCCTACAAACATAATCAAGAATATTACTCATTAGAAAAAAGAATTGTAAAATGAAAACGATATTAAGTGTTATCATTACTATTGCAGTTTTCCATAATATATCTGCACAAAATTTTTCGGAAATATTTACTCCGAAAGAATATAAAAAAGCCTTTTCTAATAATACGAGAACCTATTCAGGAAAGCCCGGCGTGGACTATTTCCAAAACAAATCCGATTATCAAATTCTCGCCGAGTTTATTCCGGAGCTAAGAACAATAAAAGGACATGCAATTATTCAATATTCCAACAACAGTCCGGACACGCTGAAAGCCATTCATTTTCATATATTTCAGGATTTATTTAAAAAGGGAAATAAATTAGATTGGGACATGGGTGCTATTGACTTGCACGATGGTGTTGAAATATCCAAAATCCGTATCGGAGAGCAAGAATATTTTGTCGGAGATTCAGAAGTAAGCAGAAGGAACTCACTGCTAAACATCCGGTTGAAGAAAAATATTAACCCTCGAACAACCTGCGAAATCGAAATTGATTGGTCATTCGTGATTGCCGAACATACGCCCGTGCGTATGGGAAAATATGGTGAAGATAATTTCTTGGTTGCTTATTGGTATCCGAAAATTGTAGTTTATGATGATATAATTGGTTGGAACACAACAGGATATAGTGGTATGGCTGAATTTTATCATGATTTTGGAAATTATGATGTACAACTAACCATACCGTCAGATTTTCAAGTGTGGGCAACTGCGGGATTGCAAAATCCAAAAGATAACTACACAGATTTAATTATTTCTCGGATAGAACAAGCAAAAATGTCAGATTCGGTCATACATATCATTACTGAAAAAGACCGAGAAAATAATATCATTACAAAAACTCAGCACACAAAAAATACGTGGAAATTTAAAGCGAGCAACATGCCTGATTTTGCATTTGCAGTCAGTCAAACTTATTTGTGGGACGGCGTACGGGCAAACAACCGAACGACAAACGGTGTTTTTGTGAGTGCGGTCTATAAATCAAATTCTCCGGATTTTCCGACGGTTTGTAAAATCAGCAAAAATGCTGTCGAATATTTTTCAAACATCAGCCCGGGAATATCTTACCCATATTCCCAACTGACGGCGTTCAACGGAAACGGGGGCATGGAATTTCCGGGCATGATTAATGACGGCGACATGGAAAACGAAAATGCAACGTTGTATGTTACCGCTCACGAAATCGGGCACTCATATTTTCCGTTTATGACAGGATTGAACGAACAAAAATATGCATGGATGGACGAAGGACTTATTTCATTTATCCCCAGAAAATTCGAAAATCAATATTCGAGCACTTCCAATCACAATGCATTTAAATCGCTTATTGCGAGTTACAACAGCACTGCCGGAACATTGCACGATATTCCGCCCGGATTTGCAACCGAATTTATCGGAAATTATACCGCATACCGTTTTCACGCCTACACTCGCTCGGGAACAACATTTTACCTTTTGGACGAATATCTCGGCTCTGAAAAATTTAACAACGCGCTTCAACTTTTTGCAAAACGGTGGGAAAGCAAACATCCGATTCCTCACGATTTATTTGCGTGTTTCGATGAAGTTGCAAATGAAAATCTGTCATGGTTCTGGCAAAAATGGATTTACACAAACGGCTATGCCGATTTAAGTTTGGATGTTTATAAAGAAAAGTTTTTGAAAAACGGAGAAGTAAAAATAAGCAAGCTCGGCGAATTACCTGTTCCTATACGATTATTTGCGGAAAATCAAGACGGTACTATTGAAATTTATACGGAACAACTTTCGATTTGGAAAGATAAAAATGAAATGATTTTACATGTAAAAAATCCGAAAAATATCAAATCTCTACAATTAGACTACACATTAACTCCCGATGCGTTTCCGGAAAATAATTTTGTTAAGTTTTGATATGACTATTCTAAAAATTTGTCAATTTGGAAATTTCAAAATGTGCTAATTTCTTGAATTTCAATTATTTAATGAGAAATATAGGACAAGAAATCAACCGTTGTGAGTATAGTATTGTCAGCGGAAACAATAGTCCGTTAATATTTTTTGTAAGAAATTGATTTACTGTAAATTATATTAGAAAATTTCTCAGATATAAAACGTGATTCTAATATTTAACAAAGTATTTAGTCTTAGAAAGAAAACTCATAACTTATTGAAATACTTAATCTTACTGATATTTTTCGATTTGAATGTTTTAAGAAATTCGATTGAAATACAGTTGGAATTCGTTTGAAACTAAATAAAACAATGAATGACTACTTTATGACCGGTGAATGACCACTAAATGACAAAATATTTAATTAAAAAAAAACTATAACAAACATAATATCAAACTTTTATATGTTTTCTTACAAACTCTATTTACAACATTACCATTACTTTTTTCCAAAACAATAATAATATCCGTTTTTAACAGCAACATAAACTCGTCCGTCAATTGAGATTGGAGTCGAATCTGTTTCAAAATTAGGAATAGAATCTAATAATGTTAATTTTGAATCATTTATATCTATTTTGTATAAAAAAATTCCGGCATCTGTTGGTACCAAAACCTTATCGTGAATCAAAATAGGCGTTGAAATTGCCGGTATCAATTTTTCTCGAAAGACTAATTTTGGTGTGGGATACCATGTTAAACTGTCCGGTCCAAGAGCCTTGCGTGTAGGGTCAATCTCCTTTGTATCAATAATATAGAAATATCCGCTTACATCAGTAAAAGCAGCAAGATGCACGGCAGAATCTGCAACGTAGGCATCGTTGCATGCAACAGAGCCGACAATTCCGCCTTCCCAATGCAGCCATTTTGTATCGGGAACCGGAAAATACCAAATCACAGATTCAGAACCTTGCTTGGAAGGATTTAGTTTAAAAACACCGCCGGGTCCGTTTGTGTATTGTTTTTCTATACTGATAAGTAAACAATTATCATCGGTAACAGGGGCAGAGCCATTCATATCTGTTCCGGTAAAAAAATCGAAAACAGTTTTCTGCTGTTTTGTGCTGTGCCCATACACGTGCCCGGAGCCTGCGGGTGTGTAAACGATGCCGTTCAAAACAGTCGGTGAGGATTCCGACACAATATCATTTCCGTGTGTTGCAAGGTCGGCATCATTATAATATTGTATCTCATTGTATATCAATGGATAATAAAAACCGTCTTTCGCCTTTTTTGCCTTTCTGACATCGGGGTTGAAAATTGTAAACAGACCGTTTTCAAGCGCAAGGTATGCGGTATCGTTTACAACTATTGGCGAGCCGTCCACATCTCGACTGTAACAATCCGTCTTTTTGGAGTTCATGCGCCAAAGTTCTTTTCCTGTGAGGTAAGAAATCGCTCTGAAACTTGGGATAATTTCGTCTTCGACCGTATTATATCGCCCCATGCGGCTTCCCTGCATTATGATATATCGTTTTTCAGGATTTGGTTCAGATGTATTTTCCCAAAAAGTTGGGGTTCCTTTTAAAATATCATCAAATTTATATTGCCAAATAATCTCACCGTTTTCGGCATCAATTTTCTTTAAATTGTAATCGAAACAAGGTTGAATGATGATATTTTTTCCGTTTTCGGTGATAAACAATGATTGTCCTGTCCACCCGGCACCTTTCCAAACTTTATTTGGGTTTCCATAAGCGGGGCTGATACCTTCGCCGAGGTAAATTTTCCAAACAGTATCTAATTTCTCGGGAAGCTCATTACCGTAATAGTTTCGTTGTTCGTTTCCTAAATAAGTGTATATCAATGGCTTAATGTCATATTTTTTGTTTTGAGCAAATATATAATTATCAAAACAAAATAGTGATAATACAACAAACATCAAAAAATGTTTCATGTGTAAATAATTTTGTAAAACAGTTATTTTCATTGCTTTGTGTGTAAAACGGACTTAAAGTCCGTGATACTTGGATGTTTCATTTTTAAAAGATTTTAAGAACTTCAAGATAAACCAAAACAGCCGGAACAGCTAATAAAAAACTGTCAAATCGGTCGAGCATGCCGCCGTGTCCGGGCATGATTGTTCCGGAATCTTTTACGCCGGAGCGTCTTTTCAACACCGATTCAAACAAATCGCCATAAAGACCTGACAATGAAACAATTAACGCATAAATAATCCATTGAAACAGATTTAGAATATCAAAAAATTGAGCGTAAATAATTGCAGAAAGCATACTGATAATCAGCCCTCCGATAGTCCCTTCCCACGATTTATTTGGCGAAATATTCGGAAACATTTTATGCTTTCCTAAAAGCGACCCGACAATATATGCACCTGCATCGTAAAGCCACACAAACACAAGTATGGCAAGCGGAAACGCGTAAGAATAGTTGCCGGATGTAAAAGCTAATTTTAACAAAAACCCGAACGGAACAATCGTGTAAACTACCGCAAAAACCGTGTGTTGAGTCAGATTTCTATTTTTTTCAGGTTGTGATAATTCCTTCAAAAAAAAGAACAAAACCATCGGTATAAGTGTGAAATACAGAGCGTTATCTAATGAGAAAAAATAATCGGCAGCAAAAACTGCATACGTCAACCCGCCGAATACCAACACAACAACTCGGCCTGAAATGTGCGAATTCAGATTAAGATATTCAAACAAAACCACAAGTGCTACAACTGCGAATACGATTACAAAATAATAACCGCCGATAAAAGTTGCAGATGCGATAATACCCACAAATACAACAGCCGACATAGACCGTTTAAGAAATTCATTCTTCAAGGCTTCGCATTTCGTTTATGAGTTCTAAGGCTTTATCTCGGTTGTGAACTTCGACTGCAAGTTCTACGTTGCCAAGCAAAAATGTGGAATCCTGTTCATTTACAATAACTGTTTGGATAGATTGATTTTCAAGCATTTGTTGATAATATTGAGCTTCAACAACTGAGGGTAATTCAACAACTGTTATCCATTCTGCTTCCAGATTTAAGATTTCTTCTGCACGCGCAACGTCTGACTCAGCTACGAGAAGTGAAAATTTTTCGTCTTCTCGTTTTATGAACGATTTTATTCCATGCTCGGAAAGGCTCACTTCCAAAACTTCTATTCCGCTGTATAGTTCGCTGTGCCTGATGATTTCCCAGCCTGTCATAAGGTCAAGTATTGTACTTGCTTTTGCAAAATTCTCAAGCTGAACATAAATATAGACCTCTTCCAAATGGTAGTCTGAATCTTTTTTCTTGATAGTAATGGTATTTATCAGATGTTCATCTAATAAATCAACATAAAATTTTGTTTGTCTTACCTTTCTGCAAGTCATCAATTTAGACCATCCTGTAAGTTTTTCGCCGGACAAATAAGGAATTACGTCATCTAAATCCGGATTTCTGACATATAATTCAAAATTATCTTTAATAAAGCGAGCATCTTCTTTTCGTTTAATTATGGTATGTATGTCCGCATCGGCGAGAATATCGTATAAACGTTTTATCGGTTTCAGGTCAATAAAAGAGTTTATTTTCGTAAGTCCGGTAAAATCATCAATCAGTGCTTTTGCCTTTTTTTCGTCTTCTGTTCTGACATACAGCTCAATATCACCCATAAGAAACAAACTGTCTCGTTCATTTATAATTACGGCAGGCATATCGTTGCTCTCTAATATTTCTTTGCGAAGTTCTGCTTGGTGCAGTCGTTCAAATGTTTCAATTTTTATCCAATTGTCCATTTTACTATAATTTTATTTTGTTCATAGTCCGAAAACTAATGTAATTTACAACTTTTTTTTGAAATAAATTCTATTTCGCTATAAATAATTGCGAAGTTAAAAAGAAATCGGTGAATCAAGCAAATTATTGCACTTAATTTGAATTTTTGTTATACAATTGCCGAGTTAAAATTTTTGAGTTTTTTACAGTTTAAGGTTTAATGAAGGGTGTTTAGATTGCTTCAACTATTTGAATGTAAATCATTTAGCTTTGTTCGTATTCGCAACAAATTCCATAATATTGAAAAGGGAAAAGCGTGGACGCTTTTCGTAATTTGAGTATCAGGTAAAAAAAAAATACAACCCTCATTTTACG
>DYOJ01000748.1 GCA_020720705.1 Acetofilamentum sp. | reverse complement strand
ATCAAGCATATAGTTTGTTTAGCTAAAATAAAACAGGCTTTTTAGACCGGACTCATGGATTATTTGAAACAAATCAAAGATGGATTTTTTACTCAAACGCCTGATAACCTTTGGGTATATCAAACAAATCTTCGGGCAAATCTTTGCGGATAATTTTATCGGCAGTTAAGGTCATGCGCGTATCGCGAAGCCACGAATTTTCAACGGATTGCAGCGGTATGTATCCGTTTGTGTCGGAAATGTAGGTGTAATAGTCGGATATTTTTTCGGTTTCTGAAAGGCTTTTGAGCAAATCGTCGTAAAGTTCGTAGTGTTCGTCGGCAACCCAAAACGTTACCACGGCATTGTCGGTCTTGTTGCGCACCAACCACTGAAAACATTTGTATCCTTGTATGTATTTGAAATTTCCTGTTTTCTGAACCTGAACGCCGGAAGTGGATTTGTCTTTCTCTACGTCAATTGCTTTAAAAACGTATAACTTTTCTTTTGGATTTAGGATTGTAATGCGCTTTTCAATAAAATCAATTATTGAAATTTCGAGCAGTTTTCCGTCCGTTTTTTTGCGTTCGATGCGCACTTTTTTATTTTTGATGAAATAATCGAGCACAACAGTATCGGTCAGACTTATTTTGGTGTATCTGATGTTACCCTGAAAACTTTCGTTTATGACAGGTAAGTATGCTGCTGAAAGCAAAATTGCAACGGAACTTATAAAAATTATTAATTTTGTAGAGTTTGCCATTGGCTTAGTTTTAAAAAGAACACGGTTCAGCAAATATACAAAAAAAATATTTATGAAAACAAATAATGATTTAGGAAATGCCGGAGAACATATTGCGGCTGAATTTTTGACGAAAAAAGGCTATTCTGTGATAGCTCAAAATTGGCGTTCGGGGCATTTAGAACTCGATATTATTGCTCAAATTGGCAAAACAATTGTGTTTGCAGAAGTAAAAACGCGGAGCGGAACGTATTTTCAACAACCTTTTCAGGCGGTAAATTACACAAAACAAAAGTTGATTATTCAAGCTGCAAATGCGTATATAAATCGCTATGAGATTGATTTTGAGACTCGTTTTGATATTTTATCTATCGTAAAAACGGCAAACGGCTACGATGTTGAGCACATTGAAGATGCGTTTTATCCGAAAGTGCGCTAAAAAAAAGCTCGACAGTTTAAAAACCGCCGAGCTGTCTGAAAAAATTTAATTATGTAAATTATTTTACAATAACTTTTTGCGTAATTGTTGAATTTTCGGTGTTAATATTTACGAAATAAAGTCCTGCGTTCAAATTTTCCAAAGAAATTTTGGCAGATTTTCCGTTTACTTTAACTGTTTTTACAGTTTGTCCTGCAATGTTTGTAAATGTAACTTGTCCTACAACGGTTTCCGAAACGATGTTCAATTCCGTGTTTGCAGGGTTCGGGAAGGTCATAAC
>DYOJ01000747.1 GCA_020720705.1 Acetofilamentum sp. | reverse complement strand
TCAAATCTCAAATCTCAAATCTCAAATCTCAAATCTCAAATCTCAAATCTCAAAAAAAATGGAAACAAATAAAAAATTAGTATTCATCGCAGATGACGATGCCGATTACATGGAACAAACGAAATTTCATGTCGAAAGTTTTGGTTTTGAAACAGTTACGGCAAGCAGTCGTAAAGAAGCTGAAACGCTCTTGGAAACCGTAAAACCCGATTTGTTTATCTTTGATTTAATGATGGAAGAAGATGACAGCGGCTTTATTTTGTCGTACAAGGCAAAGAAAAAATATCCCGATGTGCCCGTAATTTTGGCAACGGCAGTATCATCTGCAACAGGTTTCGTATTTGATAATGAAGCAAATACATCGTGGATTAAAGCCGATGCGTTTTTAGAAAAAGGTATCCGCCCCGACCAACTTCAACGTGAAATTAATCGCTTGTTGAAATTGTAGCAGATTTATCGTATATTTGTAAAAAAAGTATTATGTTGCAAATTGAATTATCCGAGCAAACTGAACACAAGGTTGAGGCTTTACTGAATCTCTATCCGAATAAAAATGTCTTTTTCGATAACCTGATAGATTTTCAAATTCAAGAACTTAGAAGAGGTGTTTTGAATATGAAAAAAGATTTATCCGATTTTGAATTGAAATACAAAATGAGCAGTTCTGTATTTTATCAAAAATTTGATTTAGGAGAAATTGTTGATTCACAAGACTTTATGATTTGGGCAGGGGTTTATGAAATGTATTTGCGAGATGTTGAAAAATTGAAGCAGATTCAACAATGGTAGAGGTTTTATTTGCATACAATTGAGCACACTATCGGAGTTTTCAATCGAATTGTTGTTCAAAAAACACTTCAAAAGAAGTTTTACAGTGCATATCGAGCATACATAACAGGCGAGTTGATTTTTGGGGACAACAGCAGATTGATTTTCTTGGAAGTAAAAGATTCTGAAATACTGACCAAGGATAAATACAGCTACCATTATATGGATTCAGGGGATAATTTGGTATTCCGATATGATAACGCAAAACATCATCATGAAATCGGCAGTTTCCCTCATCATAAACATTTGCCGGATGGGGTTATCGGCTGTGCAGAACCCTGTTTGGAAGATGTCTTGTATGAGATTGAAGAGATGATATCGAAATTTAAGAAATTATGACACTCAAATATTTTCCCGAAACAGATACGCTGTACGTAAATCTATCGTCCAAAGAAAGTGCAGAATCGTACGAAACGTCAAAAGGAGTTGTGATAGACTTGGATGAAGAAGGTCTGATAACGGGATTAGAGATTGAAAATGCTTCGTCGGGGCTTGATTTTGACACATTTTCAGTTGATATTCCGTTTAACGAACTTCGGAAAAAGCAAATATCTGTAAATAAAGTTCTAAGATTTCCGAGTAAAATTTTCATTGATTTACAGCTCATTACAAATCTGTTTT
>DYOJ01000746.1 GCA_020720705.1 Acetofilamentum sp. | reverse complement strand
TATTTCGCTTGCTTGTTCCGCGAGCGCGATTTTATCGCTCAAACCTGTAATCTCTTTTCTTGTTAAATCAATTAATGTATCGCAGACTTGATAGTGGCGAAATGCAAGTTGCAGACGTTCTTCCAACTTTGCCAAAGTTTGAAACTTTGGCAAAGTTTTGGAGGTGTCGGCAAATATTTGAGCTTTGGATTGTAAGGCTTGTAATAATTCTTTCCAATTTAAATATTTTTTAATCAAAGGGATCGAATAAGTATTTAAAGTGTCATTATATTCCGGCAAACTGCTTGCACATGCTTTGTGATAACATTTCAGAGCTTCCGAACTCTCATTTTTATTTCGGAACAGATTTCCTATTTCGATGTACGAATCAGAAACAAGACTATGTTTTTCTCCAAATATGTTTTTCTGAATTTGAAGTGCTTTAAAATAATATTTTTCAGCTTCAATGTATTCATCTGTATTTTTATATATCAAACCAATATTTTTGTATATACTCGCTGTACTTGAAAATAAGTCACCATAGAGTTTTTTATAAATTTCCAGACTTTTAAAATAGTAATCGAATGCCGAATTATACAGGCCCTTCACATTAAAAATATTGGCAACGCAACTGTATGCTCCTGCTATGTTCATTTCTTTTTCGTACACCAAATCTTCGCTTAATGCAGCGCAAAGCAGGTAGTTTTCCATAGCTCTGTCGTAATCCGAATTTATTTCATACAATGTTCCTAAATTTAATAAAGATTGTGCTACATCGCTCAGCAGCCATTCAGCTTCGAGTTCCGAAATAGTATCTTTTGAGTTTTTCGCTTTCTCGAATAGAATTTTTCTAATAGATAAACTTTTGTTACAATATTCCAATGCTTTGTCGTTTTCACCTTTCTCTTTGTATATCATCCCAATTTGCTCGTAGCTTCGTGCAACATCCGAGTGTTTTTCTCCATAAATTTCTTTTTGTAAGTTTAATGTTTTAAATCCATAATTAAGAGCTGCGGAAAAATCGGATTTATCGTATGCAACCGCACCAAGCATATCGTAGGTATCCGCTAAAAATCCATTTTTCAAACCAATTATTTGTGTTAATATGTGTAATGATTTTTGAAAATACTCTGTCGCAAGGTCCATCTTATATTCTCGATAATATACTATTCCGATATTATTGTATGAGCGGGCTGCATCTAAACTTTCTTCTCCGGATTGATTCATTCTTATATTCAAGGACTGAAAGTAAAAAATCAATGCCGAATCATTTTCTTGGTTCAGCATTAATAGGGTTCCTCTCATGTTCAAGACATGGGAATTCTTTAAACAATTTTCCCCTAAATGCCTCACATACAAAGGCTGCGCTTTGTCCAAATAATAATTTGCACTGTCGAATTTTTGAGAATTGAAATTTATTTTTGCAAGTTCAAAATACCTATTCGCCAACGTGGTATCCGTAGTAATATC
>DYOJ01000745.1 GCA_020720705.1 Acetofilamentum sp. | reverse complement strand
ACTTCGTTAGTTGTAGATGGTTTTATTTTGTCCATCGTTTGATAAGCAGCCATTAAGCGATCCAAGCCCTTTTCGGCGGCTTGCAGGGCTTCGTTCGAAAAGTCGAGGGTACTGCGGTAGTGTGCCTGTAGGATAAAAAACCGTACGGTCATGGGATTATAGGCTTGCGTCAAAATTGAATGCTGCCCATCGAAAAATTCGTTTAGGGTAATGAAATTCCCCAACGATTTCCCCATTTTTTGTCCGTTGATGGTAATCATATTGTTGTGCATCCAATATTTAACCGATTCGCTTCCGTGGGCTGCGGTCGATTGGGCTATTTCGCACTCGTGGTGGGGAAATTGCAAATCCATTCCACCGCCATGAATATCAAACTTTTCGCCTAAATATTTGGTGCTCATAGCAGAGCATTCCATATGCCAACCAGGGAAACCATCGCTAAATTTTGATGGCCAACGCATGATATGTTCGGGCGAAGCTTTTTTCCACAAAGCAAAATCGTAGCTGTTGCGTTTTTCGTCTTGTCCGTCTAATTGGCGTGTGGTCGAAAGCATTTCTTCGACATTTCGCCCCGACAATTTCCCATAATGGTGTTTTTTGCTGTAGGCATCTACATCAAAATATACCGAGCCTTGAGATTCGTATGCAAAACCATTTTTTAGAATGGAATCGACCATTTCAAGTTGTTCGATAATGTGACCAGAGGCTCTTGGTTCGATACTGGGACTCAATACATTGAGTTGCTCCATGTTTTTGTGATATCGCTCGGTATAGTATTGCACTACCTCCATGGGCTCTAACTGCTCTAGGCGTGCTTTTTTAGCAATTTTATCTTCTCCCGCATCGGCATCGTTTTCTAAATGTCCAACGTCGGTAATATTACGTACATAACGTACTTTGTATTGGTAGTGCTGTAATAGCCGGAACAGTAAATCGAAGGTTATGGCTGGGCGTGCATGACCCAAGTGGCCGTCGCCATAAACGGTGGGTCCGCAAACATATAAACCTACCGCTGGGGGATTTATCGGTTCGAAAAGTTCTTTTTTTCGACTGAGTGTGTTGTATATGTATAAAGGTTTTGATGTCATAATATCAATATAAAAATGGTAAAAATATGGTGTTTTTATGATTTATAGAGCGGCATTAGTTGCTTATGTCTAATTTGGGGGGATTGACTTGCTTTTTTTTACAATAGAAATAATGAGCAAGCCCTACTTACGAGCCATCCAACAACAAGGTTGAAAGGTCTTTTGTGTGCAGTTCGAGTACCAATCGAAAAAAGAAATCATATTGTTGAGTAATTGAGGCTTTCGACCTTTTTTAATATTGATTGAACAATTTGTATTTTATGCAAAGGATAAAAATCTAGTCGTTTATTTTAAATCAACGTACAAAGATTATTTCGCAGTAGGCTTTAGTTTTTCAACCTGTCGACCATTTTTAATAATTA
>DYOJ01000744.1 GCA_020720705.1 Acetofilamentum sp. | reverse complement strand
GCAAAATACTTTGACAATCTGAAAAAGAAGAAATCGGTGTTTCGAATACCCTTGTTTGAAGCTAAGAACTTTTTAATTTGACCATTGAGGTTTTCAGCTTTTGCGTTGGTTTCCCCATTAGTGAAGTATTCAACAATTTCATTTTCGTTGCTTTCAACAAGAGATTTAAAGTTTGATAATTCATCAATATCAGCATCATCAACATCTTCATACCATTGATATAAATTTTTAAGTGTCTGCAATTGATTTTGCCCGATGTTTTCGTTTGAATACCATGTTCTGAAGCTGCATGTTAAATAAAATGCCGTTTTAATTTCCGGGAATACTTTAAACAATAATTCTGCTCTTTTCATCTGCCAAGGTTTCCATTGTGTTGGAAATTTGTAAAGCAAAAAATGGCTTCTCAAGAGCAATTCATTAGGCGTTTCGCCGTTTGCAAGTCTGTCTTCTTTGTAAATAAATTTCTTTGGTGTAAACTGTAGATGGTTTTTTTCGCAATCAATAAGGCGTTGTTTTTCTGATTCTTTAAACTCCTGATGGGTTTTTCTTCTTTGTTCAAGAAGTTTTTGCCGGAATCGGATTCTGACAGCTTGCATTGCATCGAGCAAGTTGTTGATAACGTGAAATTTGTCTGCTATCTGAATCGCATTTGGCATAACTTCCTCGCTGAGCCGGGCATAGCAACCAGCCATATCACGGGTTATTCGTTTCACTTGTGATAATCTATCGAGTAACGGCTCTACAGCTTGTTTCAAATAGTCTGATTTTGTTGTCCCGGCACAGAATGCTATTTTCCCAGTTTCTCTGTTTGAAAGGATTGTGTAATACTGCTCTCCAATCATTTTTTCATCAATGCCCATATTTGCCCCAATGTTTTCTGGTTGGAGAATAGGAACTTCTATATTCGTTTGCCCATGCGCTGTCTCCACTTTAATGTCGTGCTCATGGATATGACCTGCACCATCAGGTTCAAAGCCGCTCAAATTATTCTTGTACCAATTGTGTAATGTTTTTGCATCAACACCCATTATCTCTGCAAACACGGAGATATTCGTCAGGTGTGTGTCCATGTACTTCTTTTAAAAAAGCAGCAAATTCTTTCGTTGCTTTTATTCCTGGATGATTGAATTGATACGAATTACTATAGTGTTCATCTTCCCCTGATAACTTCCATCTACGCCTTTTTATTACTAAATAAGTAGGTGTTCCCTTTATCGGAAAACTTAATAACGATAATGGATTGCAGAAACCATCCAATACCACATATCGACCCTTAATTTCTTCAGGTATCAATTCCTTCTTCTCTAAAAGTATTATTTCAACCTGAGTTGGGCTCTCTTTAACCTCTGAAACTTCAAAACTTTCAAGGATCTCTGCCGGAACTATTAAACTGATTATTTTGTCCATGCTTCTTTTTGAGCTTTTATACGTGGCACCTCAAAAAAAGATATAGCC
>DYOJ01000103.1 GCA_020720705.1 Acetofilamentum sp. | reverse complement strand
AAACCAAATGATATAATCATCAAATTATGTAATCTTAATTATTCGGTTTAATATATTGTATGCCCAAGAACCGGAGGATGTTTTAAATGAGAGGTTCTCCGCCATCCAAGTTTGGGTGCCGATTTTTACGGTTTTATAAACTCTGCCGTCTCGGGCATCAGTCATTGTACCGTATGTCTGTGCTTTTGTCGCAATGCCCAAAAGCATAAAGGCGGTAAGAAATAATAAAAAACTTTTCATTTGTTACGGATATTAAAAATCTGAATACAAAAAATTTGTGTTTACAAAGCAGCAAAGCACTTTTGAACTGCTTTGCTACAATGTTTTTTGCACTTGACTAACTACTTAAATATATGTGTTTTAGTTAGTAAATTTAGTCATTTTTATCAATGTAGCCGTCCATATTGCAGTCATATTTCTTTAAAGCATAAAGGGCTTTCATTGCAGTTTCGAAATTTTGGTAATAATAATAAACGGTATAATAGCTAACATAATACTTGCCGTATTTTCGGCTGTAAAACAACTTACCTTCTGTGCCGTCGCTGAACCGGTATGTCCACTGGTCATCAACACCGGTAAAATATTTCCCGTATAAATCTTCATACGAAGGCAGGCTGAAATTTCCGTCACAAACATCGTCTTTGCTTTGAGCAAAAACTTGTGTTGTAAATGAGGCAAGCAATAGAATGCTTAGTACTAAAACTACTTTTTTCATGATTTTTTGATTTTTTAAATGATACATAAAAATATTTGAGAGCAAACAGCTCCGGATTAACGGCTAAACGATTTCGCCGAAGGTTCTATGGTGGTTCGTTTAAGTGATTGATAATTTGACACATAAGATTTTGATTTTGGTTAAAAAAAATCGGCTTAGTTGTTGTCTTTCAGGTAGATAATGATTTCACATTTTCGGTCGTTGTCGTTTCCTTTTTTTAGTGCGTCCTCGGTTTGTAAGGACATAGTTTCGCCGTAGGCTTTTTGGATAATGGCTTGTTTTTCAATATTTAGGCGGGAAAGGTAAGAGGCTACGTTTTGTGCACGTTTTTTTGAAACTTTAAAATTGGCTTCGTCCGTGCCGGTTGCGTCTCCGTATCCGGACACCAGTACGCCGAGAATTTGCTTGTCGCTGTTGTCGGAAATCAATTTTTTGATGGTTCGTTCGTCATCTTTTGAGATTACGCTGTTGCCTTTGCTGAAATATATCGTAATATTTCGCTCTTCAACTTTTTGGTGTGTCATAGCGGCAATTTGAGCCTCGTAAGGAAATCCGTAATAATAGCTCACGGTGCGTTTATCGCCCGGTTTCAGGGTTTGTGAGTTCCATTTGAGCAGTTCGCCGCTGTCGCCGAAGGGTTTATGGTCGGGCGTAACCTCGTAAGTTACGTCGTACAAATAGGGCCAACGTCCGATGTAGTATTCGTCAGGTTTCACGGCATCGCCTTTGTTCATAACTGTCCAAGCTGTGCCTTTTGCTTCCGCACCGTACTCGCAGTAAGCTTTCACGGCATCGGGCACGTCGTTTCCTTTGTATCCGGTTTCATTTGAAACACGCACGCCGTTTACTTCCACATGCGCGGCATCGTTGTTGTCAATCATAAAGTCAAGTATGGTCGTTAGTCCGACTTTTTTGTTTTTTTCTGTAGTATTTTCAAAAATATATTCAATTTTATACAGTTGTCCGAAGGTATTTTGCTTAACGGTCTTGTAGTCTTTATCAACAGGCGTCAGTTTTTGTGTGATTTTAACACCGTTGAAATGAAATTCCGTTTCGATGAACGGCGAGCCTTTTTTTCCGGAGACCTTATCAATGCTCGAAATGTATTGGGTATTTTCCAATCCGGGTGTATTTGTCGCAAAATGTCCGTCAATATTTGCCACGAAATGCGAAGTGGATTGCGGTACGGGGTAGCCGTACATGAGTCGCACGCCGTTACCTCCGATTGTAAAGCGTCCGTCATTCTGACCTTCGGAAAATCCGATTGGGGGCACAATGCTGACTTGTTTTTTATAATTGCCTGAAACAAACGAACGTGCAATTTCGGTATTCTCTCGTTTCACTTTCATGCTGTAAAGTATAAATTGCGGGTCATTTAGTGGAGCATCTTCGTCAATAAGTTGCACGGATTTTGTCCCGATTGTATCTTTGACGGAAATTAAGAACGGGTTGCCGGCGATTTTGTAGTCCAGAAAAACTTCGTCGCCGGGTTGCAAATTGCTGATGTGCCAACTTAGTTCGGAGGGCGGACTGTTGGAATCAATTTCCTTCGGATTGAGTTCCAAGCGTATGTCCGGCAAAGCCGTATTTTTGGGTTTTACTTTAACGGATACAGATTTGGTCAGAACATTTCCCTTTTTATCGGTTACAAATAGTTTTATGGTCGTATCCTGTTTCGGGCTGACGTTGAACGTGCCTGTTTTGGCAAGATTCACCCCGACGTCGGGTATAGTGACCATGCCGGTTTGCACATCCCACGAAATTACGGCAGTCTCGCCGGCGGTGATTTCCGTCCGGTCTGCCTTTATTTGGACAGTTGATGAATCTATTTTTGTTGTCTTACACGAAAATGTAATAAACAGAAATGACAGAATCACAAGTTTAGTACTTAATTTTTCCATAAATTGTATCTTTTTTATTTGTTTGATATGAAGCATTCAATCTTTGATATTACCCTCATTGAAAAATATCAGGTAGTCGTATTGTATCCGTATGTGTAGCGCATGTTTTTCATAAAACTTCGGGTGTCCGAATTGTTTTCAAACAGCGTATTTACTTCACGATATTCATCCGAAGGTAAATAAAACGCATCTCGCTGAGCATACAAGTTTCCAACATTCAATGCGACCAACAGTGTTAAGATAATTTTAAACATGATTGATTTTTTTTGTATGTTTTTATATATTTTATACATTTGCAAATGTAGGTTTGATGTCTAAGGAATCTATCGGATTCTTAGGAATTCAACAAGAATTTATTTAAAAATCACAGCTTATGGAAAAATTATACGGCAATTTTATTCGACAACACATTATAACTGCGTGGGATAAAGAGAAATACCCTTTCGTTACTCAGAAATACATTTTAAGCTATATTGTCGACAGACTTAAAGAAATATCCGAAGAGGAATTTTGTGAGGCTACCAAGAATCCGTTAATTCTGGCTTTTAAGAACCCAAATTCATTCGTTACAAACCATACTTGGGATAAAAACGAGCTGATTGCGAAGTTAAACGACAAAATAAATGAAAATAAATGCAAACGTATCGAACGATTTATCAAGGGAGAAACTGTAAATCCCGAAACAGAGCGTTTGAACGAATATGCCGTTTTGTTCGATGTTCCGATTAAGAGTTTTGCGGAATTTATAGAATTTGAGGCGGCACACCAACACATCACTCCTCCGACAGAGCATAATTATAGTTCCGAAACACCCAAAATACAGTCGAGACGACACCGTCTGAGATACATAGGTGCTGCAGCAATCGTTAGTACCGCTGTCGTATTTGGCATTATTGTTTTCCCGATATTCACGGCACAAAGCAAAAATTCAACAGCTTCAGACACCACGAATTTTGTCGAAAAAATACAGAAGAGCAGTTACAAGGTTGAAAACACAGAACACTTGACAGCCTATGCAAAACAATCTGAAATTACGCCCAAAAGTAAAGACCCCGTTATTTCGAAATTAAAACCCAATGAGTTGATTTTTAATACTTACCGTATTTTGAACGATGAGTGTATTACATCGGACATACCTTGGACTTTTACTACCGATGTAAATGGCGAAGATATGTACAGTAAGATTTACGGAACGCCTTATTGTAATGACATTGAATTGGTTGTGTCGTCGGCAAACAGAACGCCTATTGCCAATAAATCAATCACAATTCGATTTAGAATCATCAATAATACAGAGAATTTAGTTAAAATTTCCGATTTTTTGCTCAAAATAGACAGTGTAATTTCGGCGGATTCTAAACACATTTCATATAACTTATACAGAGAGCGAAGTTCGGAAGAGGAAGTTTTCCGTATAAAATTATCGCCCGAAAAAACGAGCTATCCGTTTTACACTAATGTCTATGAAATTAAGCCAAAATCGGAAGTCTTTTTTTTGGTTGAAGCCCGATTTCCGGAAGACGAAAAGGAATGTACAAACAGTATTTATCGGTTTCATATTGAGCTGGCTTGTGTTGATAACACCCTGATTCGTTCGGATAAAAATTATTTCTTGGCATGGAAATCAATCTGATACGTTCGTTGTTATACTAAAAACGGTTTAAATTCTAACTTTGCGCCTTTGTGTCTTTGTGTCTTAGCGGCACAAGTTGTTAAAATACAGGTTGTTAAATAGAAATTAAATTGGAATTAAAATTCAATATTTATACCTTTCGTAGTAAAAATCGGGGAGTTACACCAAATTTCGTTCACATCTCAAATTCTATCCCAATGTTTCTGAACAGAATTTCCCTATTTTTTTTGTGCTTGTTTGCAGCAGGAACAAACACAATTTTTTCACAAAGCAAAGCGGTTTTGAAAGACAGCGCCGAATACTATTTTGAAACCGGGCAATACTCAAAATCGGAAAAATGTGCATACAAAGCACTTGCATCATATAAAAAAATAAAAACTGAATACTCCGAACTTCAACTTCTTATTGCAAAAATCAAATTTGAGGAGGGGGCATTTGATTCATCACAAATTATTTTAGAACATCATATCCGGATATTGGAAAGTGCCGCATCAAAACAATCAAAACACTATTATCAAACCTTAGCCGATTTAGCAAAAGTTTTATACACAAAACAAGGTGCTGTAAATTTTCAAAAAGCAGACAGCTTACTACAGGTTTGTTTCATGAACGAAGGTTCGCATAAAAAAATAAACCGAGCCAAAATGTCGGAACTCTACCACCTGCAAGCTCAATTATACGAAAAACAAGGCGATTATCCTCATGCCGAAGTAGCCTTCATCGAAGCACTTAGACAAGATAGTATCGCCAGAAACTCATCTACGCGCCCCCACGCACTAACGCTTGGCAGTTTAGGCGCATTGTATCTGGATACTAATGAATTAGAAAAGTCTGACAGTTTAATGACTCGTTGCGTAGAAATCCTGAAAAATGAACAAAATCCAAACTACACATCTATATCTGCCGCGCTGATAAACTTAGCAGCAGGCAAATATTTCGCCGGAAATCCGGAAGCTGCGATGCTGATTTGTGAAGAATGTAAACAGCTCATGGTAGAAAACGGATTAGAAAAAACGAACGATTTTGCTCGAAATCTTAATCTGCTTGCTGTCATTAATGACGATTACGGTTTAACAGAACGAACTGAAGAGATGTATCTTCATGCTCTTGAAATATACGAAAATAATAATTCGACACAAACGGAAGAGTATTTTTCAGCACTCGTGAATATTGGCGGTTTGTATAAAAGCCAACAAAATTACGCCGAAGCCGAAGCGTATTACCTTAAAGCACTTGATATTATCGTGAAAATTAAAAATGACAGTTCTATGGAATATGTCAATGTTTGTAATAATTTAGGTTCGCTCTACACAGTTACCGCAGACTATGATAAAGCGGCGAAATATCTTAACATCGCTCTAAATGTTGTTGAGAAAACCGTTGGAAAAACACACGCTGCATATTCAGGCGTGCTCACAAATTTGGCGCGAATTTATTTTAAAAAAAAGGATTTTAAAACGGCCTATACATACATAAAAACGGCTTATGAAATCAGTAAAAATGTATTCGGCAGCACAGGTGCCGAATATGCAAAATATAGCTCAAACCTTTTAATTATTGCAACAATCTCGAATTATTTTGAAGAAGCCCAAACATACTTTTTTGAGCAAAACGAAAGTATAGGTAAGTTTTACACCTCCGATATTAATTTATTGAATGAAGCCGAGATGACACCGTTCATTCAACGTTATGCACGGCGCGCGGAAGCTCAAATGGCTTATGTTTACAAATTCAAAACGCAATCTCAATCCTTGACAGGTCAGATTTACGATTTGAATTTGCTTCTCAAAAACTTATCATTCCGCAAAATTAAGTCTTACAAAAGTTTTAGCGAACAGACAAGTGATACGCTAATTGTAAATCTGTACTCAAAACTTGTTTTACTAAAAGATGAACTAAACTATCTTTACAGTATTCCGATTGCCGAACGCAACGCAAATACGGACAGTTTGCTTGCAAAACTCGACGAGACAGAGACGCGTCTTATTCGCAGAGTAAACCTAACGTTTAAGGATGAAACCCGACTTTGGTCAGCCAACGATACTGTAAATTGGAAAATGATTCAACACCACTTGCAACCCGATGAGGCTGCTGTTGAATTCATTCGGTTTGAAACCATTACGGACAATTGGACGGATACCGTAATGTATTGCGCCTTAATCATAACCAAAGAGGCTGAATTTCCGCATCTGGCAGCCTTGTGCAGTGAATCCGATTTGCAGAAAACCATCGTCAAACAAAGCCATTTTTCGGAATACGAATACATCTACAATTTATATGCTCACTACGAAACAGGTGCCAATTTGTATCGCATGATGTGGCAACCTATGGATACATTTTTGACAAATGTGCGGAAAATATACGTCTCAAAAATTGGTATTTTGAACCAAATCTCCCTCTCTGCAATACCCGTCTCAGACAAAGAAATACTTGCCGATAAATACGAAATACACAATCTGAGCAGCACAGCCGAACTCGTAAACCGGCGAAAACTTTACGCTTCCGAGCTTAAAACAGCCCAATTATACGGCGGTATTCAATACTCAAAAGATACAGCAAACATTGCGATGCTCAAAAATTTTTCATTAGGGTTTCTTCCCGGTAGTCTAGAAGAAATCTCTGATATAAATACAATACTCAAAAAAAACAATATCGAAACAACCCTTCTAACTGCAGAACAAGGAACTGAATATTCCATAAAAAACTGTTCAGACACAAAAAACGACCTCCTGCACATCAGCACACACGGATTTTACTTTTCGGAACATGCAATTTCTGCATTTCTGAATAATACAAAGTTTGACACTGTCGCATTTGAGAATAAGATGAACCGTTCCGGCTTACTTTTTTCGGAAATTCAGCATCAAAATATTAGACAAAGCAACTCAGAAGACGGTATTTTAACCGCACTCGAAATATCAAATTTAACTCTGCAAAACACAAAATTGGCGGTGCTGTCAGCCTGTCAAACCGGCTTGGGTGGCGGTGAGTCCGAAAACGAAATTTCCGGACTTATTCGTGCATTTAAACTCGCCGGAGCGCAAAAACTAATCGTTTCGTTGTGGCATGTTCCCGATGTAGCGTCTCAATATCTTTTTAGTTCGATGTATCGAAATTTTTCCGCAGGCGATGAAATTGAAACTGCATTCCGTAAGGCGCAGAATGAATTAAGGTTAACTAAAAAATTTAAAAACCCATACTACTGGGCAGGATTTATCCTTTTAGACTAATTCCACTTTACGAAGTAAAGTCGGCAAAAGAAAAGCATGGACGCTTTTCGCAATTTCTATTTGCGTTTAATGTCCTCGCTAAACTTTTTTACGCACAAACTATGCTGTAATCTTTAACTTCGTAAAGCAGAACTATACTGAAAATGCGATAATTTGATAATATGTTAGTGTGCTAATTTTCTTATTATTGCAAATAACACAATTCATTAAGTAAATATTACATCCGTTTAGAGTATAAGTGACGAAATTTTAAAAAACAAAAGTTACTTTTATTGTATGTTGATAATGTTAAGAATAATATTTCATATCCCCTATCTCATATCTCATATCTCATATCTCATATCTCATATCTCATATCTCATATCTA
>DYOJ01000002.1:24666-38095 GCA_020720705.1 Acetofilamentum sp. | reverse complement strand
TCCCGAATGTTGAGGAAATAATGATTGAAGATATCGATAAATCAAAAAATTATCTGAAAGAAAATTACAAATATTCAGAACGGATATTTCAGCATCTGTCCGCAATGCCCGAACACATTGTGTATTCGCAAGGGTTATCGGTATTGTATAATATGGCTAAGCTACCGAACAAAATTATAGTCAATCCGCACGGACTTGAACCCTATCAAACATTAGGTTTCAAAGATAAACTGATAGCGATTCCGTTTAGATTTATTTTTAACAATATTTTCAGAAAGGCTGATTTTGTGGTCTCTTTGGGCGGTCGTTTGACAGACATTTTAAAGAAAATTGTAAGCGATGATAAAATTGTAATTTTACCCAACGGAGTAAATCTTCCGATAAATTTCAGCCCGAAAAAAAAATCAGAACACCCTGTTATTCTGTTGTTTGTAGGCAGATTTGCTTCAAATAAAGGTATTGACCTACTTTTAGAAGTCGCATCAGATTTGAACTCCGAAGGCTATTCGGATAAAATTTCGTATAAACTTGCCGGCAAAGGACCTCTTTGGGATGAAATGCAGAAAAAATATCCGTTGCCGAATGTTGATTTTTTGGGCTTTGTAACCGATGAGCAACTTTCTGACCTTTACGCCGATAGTCATGCTTTCATTCTCCCTACCCTATTCGAGGGCATGCCGACTGTTGTGCATGAAGCAATGACGCACGAACTTCCGATATTCGTTTCGGATGTCGGCGCAACAGCCGAACAGGTAGATTCCACAAACGGGTACCTCCTACCCCGCTCCGATAAACAGGCTTTAAAAAAGGCAATCTTGGATTTTGTGCAAAAAAAACAATCCGAAAGAGATTTCATGGGTAAAAAGTCCCTTGAAAAAGTAAAATCAAAGTTCTTGTGGGAAAAAGTTGCAGAAAAACATCTCACATTTTTCAAAAAACAATCTAAAACAAACATCTGATATACAGACAACTGAAAATATTACTACACAACAAATCCGATTTTGATTTGTAAATTTCGGACATCGGTGTAAATTTGCACAATTTATTTTCTTTATGCGCAAAGAAGCCGATTTTTTAGTCATAGGGTCCGGACTCGCCGGAATGATGTTTGCCCTAAAAGTTGCACCCTACGGAACGGTGCATATTGTTTCCAAAACAAGTATCGAAGAAACCAACACGCGCTATGCACAAGGCGGCATTGCGTCAGTAACGTACAGCCCGGACACGTATGAAAAACATGTTCACGACACGCTTATTGCCGGAGACGGATTGTGCAACGAAGAAGTTGTACGCTCAATAATCAAAGACGGACCGGCAATTATCCAAGATTTAATTGATTTCGGAGCGAATTTTGATAAACGTCCGGACGGCGAATTCGACCTCGCTCGCGAAGGCGGACACTCCGAACACCGCATCTTCCACTTTCAAGACAGAACAGGATACGAAATCCAACGCGCACTTACCGAGCAAGTGTTGCACAACCCGAATATCAAGGTATTTGAAAATCATTTTGCAGTAGATATCATTACCCAACATCATCTGGGATACTCTCTCGTAACCGATGATATTGATATTGAATGTTACGGGGCTTATGTTTTGAATCCGAAAACCTCAAAAGTAGAAACATTCTTAGCTAAAATCACCTACATTGCGACCGGCGGCATTGGAAACGTGTATCACACCACCACGAATCCGACCATTGCAACCGGAGACGGTATTGCGATGGTATATCGAGCTAAAGGATTGATTGACAATATGGAATTTGTTCAATTTCATCCTACGGCATTGTATAATCGAAACGAACGACCGTCTTTTTTAATCACCGAAGCCATGCGCGGATACGGTGCAATATTACGAAATCAAAAAGGCGAAGCGTTTATGGAAAAATACGATTCACGCAAGGAACTTGCCCCTCGGGATATTGTCGCCCGCGCAATTGATACCGAAATGAAAGTATCCGGCGACGAGCATGTATGGCTGGACTGCTCTCATATCGAACCCCAAGGTCTCATAGCACATTTCCCTAATATTTACGAAAAATGTAAATCACTCGGAATTGATATAACCAAAGACTATATTCCGGTTGCACCTGCAGCGCATTTCGTTTGCGGCGGAATAAAAGTAAATCGTAAAGGGCGTACATCCATCAAACATTTGTATGCCGGCGGCGAATCGGTTGCATCAGGTTTGCACGGAGCTAATCGTTTGGCGTCCAATTCATTGCTTGAAGCCGCAGTTTTAGGACATCGTTCTGCCGTTGCCGCATCAAAAAAGGTTGAAACAATACAATTCAAGCATGAAATCCCGGACTGGTCTGATGAAGGAACTTCGCATCCCGAAGAAATGGTGCTTATCACACAAGAATTCAAGGAATTACAACAAATAATGTCAAATTACGTAGGCATTGTTCGTTCAAATCTGCGCATGAATCGAGCCTTAGAACGTTTGGGAATTATCTGGCGAGAAACCAAAGAATTATACGACCGTTCGACTGTATCGCCACAACTCTGCGAATTGCGAAACGCTATCAATGTTTCTTACCTTATTATAAAAATGGCAAAGCAAAGAAAAGAGAGTCGAGGATTACATTTTACCATAGATTATCCGCAGAAGCTCAAAATTTTTGACAAAAAAGTAAGCAATTAGAAAACTAAAACGAAAATTGACATACATTTGTACTAAATATTATTAATATGATTTCACCCGAAGTCTATCTGCCTGTTTCGGCATTTGTAATGTCTTTCTTTATTTCTTATTTGTCAATACCTTCCATTGTTAAGGTTGCAAATTTGAAACATTTATTTGACGAACCCGGAGAACGCAGCGTACACATTCATAAAACGCCGACACTCGGCGGACTTGCTGTTTTTGCCGGATTTTCGATAGCTGCATTATTATTTACACCAAACTGCGAAATTGTAAAATTTGTTGTTGCTGCTGTTATCGCATTGTTCTTTGTCGGAATTAAAGACGATATTTTGGTTATCGCACCAATCACGAAAATACTCGGACAAGTGTTTGCGGCTTCATTCTTGGTAATATTTACGGATATACAATTTACAAATTTACACGGATTATTTTGGATACATGAAATTCCGTCCTACATAGGTATTCCATTGACAATCTTTACGATAATAGTGATTACCAATAGTTTTAATTTAATTGACGGCATAGACGGGCTTGCCGGAAGTATCGGAATTGTAGTATCGGGCGTATTCGGATTTTGGTTCTACCTTGCCGGGCACGTTGAATATACCGTGCTGGCTCTTGCACTCGTGGGTGCACTTACGGCTTATCTTCGATTTAATTTATTCGGAAAAAGCAACAAAATTTTTATGGGTGATACCGGTTCATTGATTCTCGGATTTATTGTTTCGGTTTTTGTCATAAAATTCAATCAAACGAATATCCGAACAAATTTCTCGGAAGCTGTTTACGCAGCTCCGGCAATATCGTTCGCTGTTTTGATTGTTCCGTTGTTCGATACGGTAAGGGTTATGTTCCTGCGTTTTTTTCAAGGCAAACCTATTTTTTATCCAGACAAACAACATTTGCATCATTTGTTCTTAAAATTAGGGTTCAATCATTTACAAACAGATTTAATTCTGGTCGGCATTACGCTGGTATTTTCTATCAGTGCATATTACTGTAATTATTGTGCAGGAATACACACGATTGCAATGATTGTGATTTTAGCCGCAATGATTTTGTTTTATATACCTGTTCTTTTCCTGAACCGAAAAAAAAATAGTAAAAAATGAAATTGAAATCAGTCGTTTTTTTTATAACATGTATCTTCTTCGGTTTTCTTGTTCAGTCGCAAACACTAAGCACCAACAACGATATTGCCTTACGATACGAACATTATGAAAACCCCGCAAACACACATTTAAGCGTCCGCACTTTCGACAAACGCTTCCAACTCGCTGACAGTTGTGCAAATAAACTTACTTCGGGATATCGAAGTTTGGATGCAAATCTTTTTGAACAAAAATACGAAAACGGACACTTAATTCTCAACCCTGTTTTATTTGCAGGTATTTCTTACACAAGTATTTATACAAAAAAAATCAGTCCTGTTCTATTGGGTGGTGTTTCAACTCATACCGTTTATAAAAAATTTGAGATGAACGCTTTGGCATTTTACGGCATTGCAGATGATAAGACACTTTTACCTCAAATGGGCTATAACTCTATAAACGCTTACCCCTTACTGTTCAATTTTCATTATCGCCCTTCGGAGTTGTTCGATTTTGAAATCGGTCGAAGTAAAACATTCTTCGGACACGGATATCGCTCAATACTATTGTCCGAAAATGCACCGCCTTATCCGTATTTCCGCACAACTGTTGATGTTTGGCGGTTCAAATATGTGTGGCAAATCGGTAAAATGTCAGACTATACGATAACAGGCACACCTGCCCCTTACGGTATTTATGACAAATACGCCTTCTGGCATTATTTAAGTTTTGACATTACCAAACGTCTTAATTTCAATTTCTTTGAAGTTATTGTAACAAACCCCTACGGACACAATTTGGAAAAACAAGGTTTAAATTTGGCTTATTTCAACCCTATAGTGTTTTATCGTCCTGTGGAATTTGCTGAAGGCACCATGGACAATGCCCTGCTCGGTGTCGGTTTGAATATTCGGATTTTTAAATCAGCATCTCTCTATTCGCAATTTTTATTGGATGATATGATTATAGGACATTTAACGGACGGCTCCGGTTGGTGGGCAAACAAATTCGGAATACAAGCCGGAATAAAGGCTCACAACACACTCAATATCAAAGGCTTAAACTTCTTAGGAGAACTAAACATTGTCCGTCCGTACACGTACGCGCACGGCGAAATGACATTTGCAACTATGCCTTCCTACCGGAATATGAACCTCAATTACACGTATCAAGGCGCACTGGCACACCCGCTCGGAGCAAACTTTGCGGAAGCACTTACACATATCAGTTATATGTACAAGCGACTCGTGTTTAGCACTACCCTATCGTATTTCACAAAAGGCTATGATACAAACCTTTCGACCAATACACCTTCTTTCTCAATGGGCGGTAATATCTACAAAAGCTACCACATGCGTCCTGATGATTTTGGAATTACATTCCTGCAAGGCATCAGAAACGAAGCCTTTACATACGAGGTGAAACTCAACTATATTCTAAACCCCAAATGGCTTTTAGAAGCGGAAATCGGAGCAAAATCTACTTTTATGACCGATGAGTTTACGTCTTATCAATATATTTTTGCAGGTATCCGCTCGCAGATTTTTTAGGACAAAAGCACTTTAACTTTTTCCGAAATCGCCTTACCCTCCGCCTTTCCGGCAAGTTCTTTGGACGCAATACCCATGACTTTGCCCAATTCTTTCAAAGAAGAAGCACCTGTTCTTTCAATAATTTCCTGAATTGCCGCCGTTAGTTCGGCATCGCTCATTTGCGAGGGCAAATATGGCTGAATGAAGGATACTTGTGCCATTTCTTGCGCATACAAATCGTCTCGATTTTGTGATTTGTAGATTTCGGCAGATTCTTTTCTTTGCTTTACCATTTTTTGCAACATCTTTACAGCTTCGGCTTCCGGTATTTCACCGGTTGCACCTGCAGATGTTTTCATCAGCAGCAATTCCGCTTTGATAGCTCGAAGAGCTTCGAGGCGTACGGATTCTTTTGCTTTCATTGCCTCTTTGATGTCGTTGTTGATTCTGTCTGTCAGTGTCATAATTGTGTCTGATTATAACTAATTATTCGAAAAATATATAGCTTTTGTTTCGATAAATGTAGGATTCAAGTATCAGATTCTACATTTTGATTTCGCAAATTTAGTAAAAAAAATGCACAAAACAATTTGTCCGCTCCAAAATGTCGGAAACAGTGCCTGTGAAAACGTATAAATAATTGATTTTATGTTAATTACACTCGTTTTTTTCCAATCTAAAGTTATGTCATATAGTAGTCAAAAATAGTCAATAAGTAGTCATTCGTAGTTTTTGATTTAGTTTCAATCGAATTTCCACTGTATTTCAATCGAATTTCTTAAAACATTCAAATCGAAAAGTCTCTGTAATATTAAATTTTTTCAATGTGTTACGAGTCTTATTACAAAGACTGTTTACGAACGTTATACTAAACCGCTATCAAATATATTATTGCACCTTTGAGGTGTTTTCACCTCAAAGCCTTAAATATCAGGTGAAAATACCTGATATGTGCAGAAATAAAATCTTAATCTTGACAGCGGTTTGGTATTACTTCTCAAATACACCGCTAATATTTTATTTAAGATATTAATCTACTGTAAATTAGATTTGAAAATATCTCAGTTGAGAAAACACAACACAACCAATTGATATTCAACAAATTAAATCTAACCTCTAACTTCTAAATACTAAAATCTAACGAAGTATTGTTCTCATTATGTGGTTATTTTTTCAGATAATCTTCAAAATATCGTGTTACTTTTTGCATCAGGTGGGTACGGTCTGCTCCGAAAACATTGTGCTCGGCTTCGGGATATAAAAAATAATCGCAATCTGTTCCGGCAGAAATAACTGCACGCTGAAAATCAATACTGTTTTGCGGAACAACCACCGGGTCTTGGTAACCGTGTATGATAAGCAAACGACCTTTGAGACCGGCAGCCTGTGTCAGCAAACTTGTTTTTTTGTAGCCTTCCGGATTTTCTTCGGGTGTATCCATATATCGCTCGCCGTACATCACCTCGTAGTATTTCCAATCAATCACAGGACCGCCTGCAACCCCGACTTTGAAAGTTTCCGGATAATTGACAAGCAGTGAGGCGGTCATAAAGCCGCCGTAACTCCAGCCGTGAACACCAATTCGTTCCGTATCAACAAAGGGTAATGATTTCAAAAAATTAACACCCGTCATTTGGTCTTGCATTTCAATTTGTCCGCATCGGCGGTGAATGACATTCTCAAAATCGCGTCCGCGATTTGCTGAGCCTCGATTGTCAATACTGAAAACAATATACCCGAGTTGTGCCATATAAAACTCCCAAAGTCGGGCATCGGCAAGCCACGAATTTCGAATAAGTTGCAGGTGCGGACCACCGTACACATATATCAAAACAGGGTATTTTTTCTTTTTATCATAATCCGGAGGTGTTATCATACGGTAATGGAGGTCAGTTTTACCGTCATCGGCTTTAAGAGTTCCGAGCGTAAGTTCTCCGATGTTGTATTCTTTGAGCGGATTTTTTGCGTCAATCAATTTATGTAAAGGCTTGCCTTCCGAATTGTAAATCACAGATTTGTTTGGCGTTTGGGTATTCGACCAAGTGTCCAGAATATATTTTTTATCGGATGAAAAAACTGCCTCATGAACGCCTACTTCAGGTGTAAGTCTTTTAATATCTGATGATTTAATATCAACTTTGTAATAATTTTGTTCGATAGGGCTGTCTTTGGTCGCAGAAATATAAACGGTTTGATTTTTTTTATCAAAACCCAAAAAATCCATTACAACCCATTCACCTTTTGTGAGTTGTGATTTAAGATTGCCGTCAGTATCATAATGATAGAGATGATTATAGCCGTCCCGTTCGCTAAAAAACAGAAAATCGGTTGAGCTATTTGGAAAAAATATCAGAGGTTTTTCAGGTTCTACATATTTTGGATGTTTTTCTTCAAATAATGTTTTTACAAAATTTCCGGTTGAGGATTCATATTTGTTCAGCTTTAAATGGTTTTGTTCTCGGTTCAAAACGCCGATAAAAACAAATTTTTCATCAGGCGACCAAGTAATGGAAGTCAGATAACGTTCTGATGTAAAGTCTGTTACATTTGCAAAAACCGTTTTTCCTGATTTGAGTTCGTATATTCCGAGTGTAACTTCTTCGCTTTTTGCACCCGCCATCGGATATTTGATATTTGTAACACTTGCAATCGGGGTAGAGATATTTGTAAGCGGATAGTCGGCAACCATCGTTTCATCTTTTCGATAAAAAGCCAAAAAATTTCCTTTCGGCGACCAAAACATGCCTTTGTCTATGCCAAATTCCTGACGATGCACATAATCGCTGCCGTTTACGATACCTTTGTCAATGTCTAAAGTTATCTGTTTTTTCACTTTGGAACTGTCTGTCAGGAAGATATTATTTTCAACAGTATAAGCCAAATAATTTGATTTCGGATTCGGATGAATATTGGCTGCATTTTCGGGCAACTCAATCACGGATACCATTTTTTTTGCATCAATATCGTATAAATACTGTGTGGTCTCATTTTTGAAAGACAAAAGTTTATCCGTTTTCCAAGAATAATCCCAGAACGGGAAGTAAGCGATAGCAGCAGCTCCGCTTTCAGACAAAGATTTATTGATTTCGTCTGTTGATACGAGTTTAATTGCTTTCCCTGACGAACTTTCAATTTTTTGAACCACCCGATATTTTTCAACATAGGTAAAATCAGAAGAACCGTAGGGTTGCATGCCGTCATAGTGTTCGGGGCGAAACATGCGCCATTGTTGCTGAACGGCATCGTCGAGGGTGAGTATTTTGTTTTGAGCAAAACTTTGCGTCAGTGCTATCAGGGACAGCAAAAAAAATGAAAAACAATGTTTCATTGTGTTACAGATTTATGTTAAACCAAAAAAGTAGTGCGTAGTGCGTTTTTCAATCGAAATACAGTCATTCAGCACGATACATATTTTCAAAAATAAAAATCGGTTTAGGGAAAGTTACTTTAAACGAAATACAGTAATTTACGAATACAGTATTTTACATTATAAATATTAGTCTACTCCGAAAAGTGTTTTTAGCCGCTAAGCGGTTTTATGAGTGTCTGAATATCAATATCAGATTTTTCTATTAATAACCGCTAAGCGGCTTATCGGAGTGGTCTCAAATATCTTTCGCAAAAGTGCGTAAATATTTACTGGGAGGTTGAAAATTGTAGGTTTTTAAAATTTCGGAGTATATCCGCTACACACGCATTGAGTACAGGATGTACAAAATCCGGAGCAATTTCGGACAAAGGAACAAGAACAAACTCCCTCACGTGCAAGTGTTTATGAGGAATTTTTATCGTATCGGTATCAATAATTTGATTTCCGTAGAATAAAATATCAATATCTATCGGACGAGAGATGTATTTGATGGTACCGTCAATTTCCGAGAACGATTTAACGGTGCGTCCGAGTTTTCGTTCAATCAAATCTGAGGCTTTTAGGAGTATTTCCGGATTCATTTCAGTTTCAATTTCGAGGGCACAGTTTAGATAATCGGAATCGGAATAACCCCACGCTTTAGTTTTTATTATTTTTGATTTTTGGGTAATTGTTCCGATTTCCGATTCAATGTGTCGGCATGCCTGAACAATGTTGTGGCGACGATTGCCGCTGTTGGAGCCTAATGATAAATAGACCTTCATTCTTAAATTATTTTTGGATTTATTTTTGGATTAATCTTTGGATTATTGAGGTGTCGAGTTTTGTCTCGCTCGGTTTTCTTTTGGATATTTTTTTTAAGAGCATCGGATAAATCAATGCCCGTTTGATTAGCCAGACAGATGAGAACAAATAGTACATCTGCCATCTCGTCGGCTAAGTTAAGTTCGGTTTCGTTGGCTTTTGACGATTGTTCTCCGTATGTACGAACAATAACTCGAGCCAATTCTCCAACTTCTTCCGTCAGGATTGCCAGATTGGAGAGTTCCGAAAAATATTTCACGCCGTAGGATTTAATCCACTCGTCCACAATGCGTTGTGCATCGTTTAATGTCATGCTTATTCTTTATTTTTTGTGTCGAAGAGAATAGTAACCGGTCCGTTGTTCAGGAGTTGAATTTGCATATCGGCACCAAATTTACCGGTTTTTATTGAACTACCAAAATCTTGTTCAAGTTGTTGAATAAAATTTTCATAAATCGGTATCGCAAATTCCGGCTTTGATGCGCGAATATACGACGGGCGGTTGCCTTTTTTTGTGCTTGCATGCAAAGTAAATTGACTGACAACCATAATTTCGCCCCCTATATCCTTGACTGAAAGGTTCATAACTTCGCTATGGTCATTGAAAATTCGCAGATTGACAATTTTATTGCTGAGCCAAGAAATATCTTCAGAATTATCACTGTTTTCTATTCCGATAAAAATCAAAATGCCGTTTTTAATTTCCGAAAAGAGTTTGCCTTCAATTTCGAGCTTCGCAAAGCTGACTCGTTGCACAACGGCTCGCATTTTAACGGAGAATTAAGTTGTTTTGCAAAAGATATTCAGCAATTTGTACCGCGTTTGTTGCAGCTCCTTTTCTGAGATTATCGGCAACAATCCAGATATTCAGCCCGTTTTCAACAGAAAAATCTCTTCTTATACGTCCGACAAATACATCGTCTTTACCTTCTGCGTATTTAGGCATAGGATAAGCATTATTTTCAATATCATCAAAAAGTCGGACACCTTCTGTTTGTCTAAAAATCTGTCTGATATCTTGTAAATCAAAAGATTTATCAAACTCAACATTCACGGATTCCGAATGACCGCCCACGACAGGCACACGAACAGCGGTGGCAGTGATACGGATATCGGTCCTCAAAATTTTGTTTGTTTCATTTACAAGTTTCATCTCTTCTTTGGTATATCCGTCCTCAACAAACACATCGCAGTGCGGCAACACATTTTTATCTATCGGATGCGGATAGGCTTTTTCTCCTTCTGTTCCGGCACGTTCGTTTTCGAGTTGCTTGACAGCTTTGATGCCCGTTCCGGTTACAGATTGGTAGGTTGAAACCACAACACGCTTTATGCTATATGCTTTGTGAAGAGGTGCAAGTGCCATAACCATCTGAATTGTAGAACAATTCGGATTTGCTATAATTCTGTCGGACTCTGTAAGTTCGCCTGCATTTATTTCAGGAACAATCAATTTCTTGTCAGGATACATGCGCCAAGCCGATGAGTTATCAATTACAAAAGTACCGATTTGAGCAAATTTTGGCGCATATTCGAGTGAAATCTTTGCACCTGCAGAGAACAATGCAATATGAGGCATTTTTTCCAAAGCAGTTTCGAGAGAGACAATTTCTGTCGGCACTCCGAGATATTCAACACTTTTACCGACAGACTTTTCGGATGCAACAGGAATCAACTCGCTTACCGGAAATCTGCGCTCTTCCAAAACACGCAACATGACACTGCCAACCAAACCGGTAGCACCGACAACAGCTATTTTCATTCGTGGATTAAATTTGAGACTGCAAAATTATCAAAAAAAATTGAAATCGAATTAAAATACCGATACTCGTCAAAGAATATCGGTATTTCAAAAAAAGAAGGATTGAATTAATCAAGTTTTATCCATGTTTGGCTTCTTCCGGCAATGCCCCAAGAATCCAATGACCCGCGTACGATGAGTTTTTTCGAGTCTTTCGGGTCGAGACTGATAGTACAGTGATATGTTTTTCCGTTTGCCGGGTCAAGAATTGTTCCATCAACCAATTCACCATCTTCGGCTTTCATATCATTTACAAAGATTAAACCTACAATCGGTTTATTTTTGTTCGAACCTGTGCATGCCGTACATTTTTTGTCAGCAGGGTCTTTCAACAATTTTTCAATTCTCCCATAGAATTTCCCGTTGGTTGCTTTGAAAATTTTTACATGTGATTTTGCTTCTCCCGTAACATCGTCAATGGTTTTCCAAATCCCTAAAATTTTGTCCACCTGTGCGTTAGAAGTTAAACTTCCTAATAAGAAAATGCTCATCAGCCCGATAATAACGTAAAATTTCTTTCTCATAACTAAAATATATTTAAAAACTTGTAACAATTATTATTCCAAATCATTCACAAAACGAAAATCAATCCGTAATTATTGAAACTTTATGAATTTATCTCAAAAAAATTTTAAAATCTGCCGGTTTTTTATTTAATTTGTAAAAAACATTTTCGAGATGAAACCCGAATTGAACGAATATTTATTTACGCCGGAAATAAACACCCGAAACGAAGTTTACGAACTAATCTCGTGGTGGAAAAAAGACCGTGTTCAAAATGCAAAAATCATGGTCATAGGGGCAGGGGCACTCGGCAACGAAGTGTTGAAAAATTTGGCATTGCTCAATATCGGGCATATACTTGTTGTGGATTACGACACCATTGAATTTTCAAATCTGTCTCGCTCATTACTTTACAGAGAAGAAGATGCAAAAAATAATGCTTCAAAAGCATCAACAGCCGCCGCACGTGTGAAGGATTTGAACCCCGAAGTTAAGGTTATGTCCATAAATGCTGACATTATAACAGATTTAGGATTAGGTGTTTACAGACGAATGGATGCGATTATCGGCTGTTTGGATAACCGTTTAGCTCGGCTTGCCATAAACCGCGCCTGCCACAAAATAGATAAACCGTGGGTGGACGGTGCAATTGAAAATCTTGCCGGACAAGCCGTTGTTTACGTTCCGGGTAATTCGTGCTACGAATGTGAACTCTCCGAACGCGAAAAGCAAATTATCAAACGTGCCGTATCATGCAAAGTGGTTGCAAACCGCAGTATTGTGCGCGGACGTATCCCTACGACACCAATCTCGGCATCAATTATCGGGGCGATACAAGCACAAGAAGCTCTGAAACTGATTCACGGATACGACGAAACGACCGAAGAGACCTATTTTGCATCGTTCAAAAACAAAATTTTCAGATACGACGGTAAAGTGCTCGACTATGGGCATTACGACCTTGAGCCAATAAAACCGGACTGCATGAGCCATGAGTTTTATGACCGGGTTATTGAAGCATCCGAATTAAGCTCGGAAACTACAGTAGCTGAATTGTTAGATTGGATAACGATTCGTTTTGGCGAAAAATCGCCGGAAGTCATATTGAATCAACATTTTATATACGAACTAACACCTGACGACAGCAAAATTGTTCACAAAGTTCAATTACCGCAGAGCAAAGTCGCAACCTATATTGAGCAGAACAATTTACGCGGAGAGAACGGTTGTGAGATTTATCAAAACGGTTTAGATTATATCACTAAAGATTTTCCGTTTAAAGAATTGACATTAAATCAAATAGGATTTCCGCTTTTAGATATTTTGAAGATAGAGACCGAAAACGGCATCTATTTTGCGGAACTCACCGGAGACGAACATTTTATTAATTTTAAATAATCCCGTAACATGGAAAAAAAAACTTACCGCGTACGTATCGTACATACCGGAACCGAATTTTCGATGAGCCTGACGCCCGACACGCAAGGCAAACAAATTATCAAAGCCATTTTGAACAATCCGAAATTGAACCTTGTACAAACAGACACCGAAGGCAATCCGATTGAATACAAACTCAGCTCGAAGCAAAAAGGTAAAACCATTGACGACAAAACACTTGCAGAAGCCGGCATCACGGACGGCGACGTGCTTTTGCTGCATCAACAACTTATTGCGGGAT
>DYOJ01000002.1:0-24566 GCA_020720705.1 Acetofilamentum sp. | reverse complement strand
GCCGGCATCACGGACGGCGACGTGCTTTTGCTGCATCAACAACTTATTGCGGGATGAAAGTTCTGTTTAATTTGTGATTTCTGACTTTTAATTTCTTCTCTTAAAAATTAAAAAATCAGCACATTTTCAAATTGTTTCATTATCAAATTCAAAAACTCATGTCCACAGTAAAATATAAAAATCCGCGCGATACGCGCTTGGCAATCGAATACGACCGAGTTGTTGCACTGTGTAATCGAAGCTCTAAAATCGCGTTTAAGGTATTACACGAAACTCGAGCCACTAAACTGCCCGACGAATATGAAATTACGTTTCGTGTAAAAAGCATCGTTAGTGTAAACCCGGACGGCAGCCCGATATACAGCGACCTGCACAAACTCAAACTCTCTCTGCCGCCTCGCTGGCCCGCCGCAGATTCGCCGCCGGAATATTACATGCTCACAGAAACGTGGCATCCGAACATTAAATCGGACGAACCCTACAAAGGACATGTCTGCATCAATTCAAAAGCAATTTCCGGTTACGAAGGGCTGGATGATTTGATTATCAGAATCGGCGAATTATTACAATATAAAAACTATTTGGCAGAAGATAAGCCCCCCTACCCCGAAGACCCTTATGTCGCATCATGGGTGCGCGAATACGCAGAGCCTAACAGAATTGTGAGTATGAAAGACGGTATCGCTGTAGATGACAGTGATTTACTCGAAGCTGTTGATGAAAAATCTCAATCTTTCGTAACAGTAAACTCGGTTCAACAAACAAGCAACGGAATAGAATTTAGTTTCGATGAACCTGTTGCAAAAAATAATGACGATATTTCGTTTGATTTTTCGTAAGTTTATTTTGAATTTAATCCGTTAATAATGAAAACTATAATGCGTAATATATTCGTAATTTTGATAGTTATGTTTGTTGCAAAAACAAGCATGGCACAAGACTACCCAAAGACCGAAGTTTTTGAATCCAAGTACAGAGCCGAAGGAAATCCGACAATCTCATTCGAACTCCTACCTACAACCTTAGACGGTAATGAGTTTTGGGTCGGCGGAAAAATTACAGCTATCACAGACGGACATAAGCTCAATTTTGTGCCAAAAAATATCGTCATTAGCTCAAAAAATGTTGAATTATTGGCTCCGATAAATTTCATACGTTGGTGGGTTGTCGGCAAAGAAGCTGAGCCGGAATATAGATTCAAATTCAAACTCAAAGAAACATACAAAGGCGAAAAATTTACCATAACATTTAAGGATTTTAATATTTTGGATGATAAAGACAATCCGATAAAAATCAATAAAGCAGACATCTCATTGACATACAACAATTTACCTGCACAAAAATCTTCAGACGAGTTAAAAGAAGCCGAACTGGTAAAACTCAACGACACACTGACAAAGCAACTTAAGAAAATCGAAAATAAACCTTCGGAACTCGAATCAAAAATAAAATTGATAAAACTCTCCGAGATTGATGCCGCAGACACCGAACGCTTGAAAAAAGTAGCGGCAGAACTGCGAGTATTGAAAAAACAAAACGAAGTACATCGCTCTAATGTTCAAAAAATAATAAATCAATGTAAAGATGAGCGTTTATCTGCCGTAAAAACCGAAGCAGGTGTGGTTTTGAAAAAAAACAAGGATGTGGCAATCTTGCTGGAAACGATGCTTAAAGATGATAAAATTTCTAAAATTCAAATTCAGGAAGAGAAAAAAGTCAGGGATGAATTTTTGCCGTTGTTCAAAGATGTTGAGACTTCAATTGTAACGTTGGCAAAAGATTTCGAGAAACTTAACGACCGTGATAATTCCGAAGGTATCAAGGAAGTAACAAAAAAAGTGAAGGCACAAACCATCACCAAAGACCAAGCCCGAAAAACGGTTGAACTCTTTTTGTCAGATTCAGTCAAATATGTTGAACTTAAGGCAAAACTAAATGATATTTCGGCACGCTATACAAAGGCTGTGCCGCAATTGGATGATTTGGACAGTCTGTTGTCGCACAACGAAAAATCTATTTTAGAACTCGAAACACAAATGATTAAATCCTCAAATGATATTCAAGACCTCAAATTACAAGCACCACCAGCTGATAATTCATTGATTTATATCATTATAGGTATCGTTCTTGCAGGAGGAGTATTGGCATATTTCGGAGTAAAAATATTAAAATCCCGAAATAAAGATATTGCTGAAGAAAAAGAAAAAGAAGCAATTTCGGAAATAGAAATCGTTATTGATGATACCAAAACACTTGCTCGCGGAGCATTTTCCGATATTGCTTTGATAGCTCCGGAAGCATACATAAAATACGAAATGTCTGAAATGTGGCAACATTCTTTTATCAAAATTTGTCATATTCATAAAGACGTGGTAGCCGAAATCTATAAAATTTGTAGAGACGAACAACGCAAAGCCGCAAAATCCGGCGAAGCTGTTGCACCGGAAATCGGAGGATTCCTTATCGGCAGATACCTCGACCATAAAACAGAACCGGAAACCTACGACCTCGTCATTGACCAATATTTGCAACCCTCCGAAACAGAACATCAAGATGTGTATCAGATTAAATTCGGAACCGTTGCCATGCACGACTTAGACAAGGCTCTCGAACTCAACCCGGATAAAGCACTCGTTGGTTGGTTTCATACCCATCCCGGACACAGCCCGTTTCTGTCACAACCCGATTTGAACATACACAACGGCACGTTTACTCAAAATTGGCAAATTGCGATAGTGGTTGACCCTTACAACGAATATGATACCGGAATTTTCACACGATACCGCCCCGAGCCGGGTAAACGCCCGATAATCAATAATAACGGACAACTAAAATGGCTCAAATGGAATGAACTCCACGCAAAAATAAACAGAACACAACGAAAGTCAAACCTACCTCAAGTACTTGAAGGCAGATATTTTACCGTTGAAATGTCTAAGTTTTGGGCAGACAGTAAAGTTGCAAAAGTGCACATTGCATACGATATTGTATTTGATTTGGAAGAACTTAGTCTTACTGCAAAAGATAAAAAAGACTTGCATTTTGCCGGTATGCTTTACGGATATTTTGACGAAACTGAATCGGAAAGCGGAGTATATCAAATTTACCTGAATCAGTTGGTTGGGGAATCTGCAAATGCCCCAACCGACCAAGCAAAAGTGGCGTGGCTCGGGGTATCAGCACAGGAAATCAATACGTTACAATCCAAAATTTTGGAAATGACAAAATTGAACATTAAAAATCCGTACGAAATCGGAATTGTAATGTGTTCAAACGGGTTGAAGTTGAGTTTCCTGTCCGTAACTAAGGCTAACAAGTTGAATTATAAAAGCAACGGTGATTATTTTCTTGAATTTGCAGAACTCAATCGTTGGACAATGAAGAAACAATAATGACATGAAAAAACATAAAGAATTGAACATTATATATTATTTTAAACCGAATATCAATCATTACACATTTGATTTATAAAATATTGATTAACAATGTTTTATATTCTGTTGTCTGTAATCTGATGTCTCAAATCTAATATAAAAATCTAATTGAAAATGAGTAAATTAAAAATATTAGTTGCCTTGCTGTTCATCTATGTTCCGATGGCAATTACAGGACAAAATCTGGAAATCACAGACATCCAATTTCGGCAAGATTCTCTGCTTGTAGATGTGTTTTTCAGCGTTCGCGAAAGCGGCGGTAAAAGCATTGATTTGGCTAAAGTTTTTGATGACCTCACTGCTTTCGAAAAACGAGGGAATCAAGAACTCGAAATGCAAAAACTTCATTTTCTGAATCTCAAAACCTCAAAAGACAGCAGAACAGAAGATACTCCGGGCGGCAGAAAGCAAGACAAAAAAATCGGGCAAATGACAATTTCCGTAGCCATGGATTACAGCGGAAGTATGAATTTTCACGATAAATTGCCTCAGGCAAAGCGTGCCATTAAAAACTTGGTGGACTTGGACTTACCCGAAGGAAGTATTATGTTTTCAACATTTCACAATAAAATATTTCCGTCAAGAGTACTTACAAAAGATAATTACGAAGACCTTGTCGGACGTTTACAACCTCATAAAAACAACCTGCAATTTGGGACGAATCTTTACACGGTTTTGATTGAAAAAATTAAGGAACTTGAAAAACTCGACCGTTCCGGTAAAAAAGTCCTAATTCTCCTAAGCGACGGCAAACACGAAGAGGCGCCTGACGGAACCCCCTTTGAATATGTACCCTCCGTTGATGAAATTAAACGTTTGGCAAAAACCACAGATATTGCCATATACACCATTGCCGTAGGTACAAGCGGGATTGACGAAGAACTCTTGAGTGCACTACCGGCACTGACATCCAATCCGAACGATGCCTTTTTGCGCTCCGATATTCCGGCTGACCTTGCCGAAATTCTAAAAGAAACCGTAGATTTGGCAACAGCCGATTATAAAATCACACTTCGTTCGCAATTCGATGTGTACAAAGGACTTATACGTACTGTTACACTCCGTTTGAATACCGGAAAACTAAATGTTAAGGATGACATTACGTATTCCGGTTGCAGCGATATGTCGCCGTGCAGTATGGGAAAAGACGGCGCTGTTGTAATGAAAGACGACAACATTGCCGTTCCGTTGCTGGTCGGGATTATTACCATTGTGTTGCTTTTTGTCGGAGCAGTTGTGATATATCCGTCTTTTGCGCGAAAATCATTTTACAAAAAACATGCACATATACATCGCCCCGCCAATGCCGATGAGACTTTGATGTGTCCGATTTGTCATACCGAAATAGCAGCAGGTCAAGAGGTTGTTACAAAATGTATTCACACTCAACACCGCGACTGCTGGGAACACAACGATACATCACCCCATGCCTGCCTGATGTGTGACGCCAAGTTTGAAAACAATTTTTCGGTTGCAGATTTTTTTGCACAAAAAGGACAAACCGCAAAATTAAATTGGATGGTTTTTGGCGGTCTGGCAATGTTTTTTGCATACATAGTTATCGAAATTATCGGCGGAAACAGTAAATCTTATTCAGAATTTATAAACGGTTTGCTCGAAAATATTTATAAAACTTCGGTTGCCGAAAACGAGAATTTTATCAAACAAAACCTTTTGGCTAAGTTTTACTCAAATACCTTAAATGGTCTATTGTTTGGATTTTCGCTCGGTATGTTTTTTTCATATCTGGAAGAAAAACGAAATCAAATGTTTTTCAAAAGTTATTTACGTATCTTCATGAGGGCTTCGCTTATCGGATTGCTTGGATTTGCAGTTTTTTTCGCCGGCTCGGCTCTCTCATATTCCATAAACATGGATTACATCTCGCAACTCGTCATTTGGTTGATGTTCGGTTTAACTATCGGAGCATCACTATCTATCGGAACTTCAATCAGTTTAAAAAATGGAATTATCGGCGGATTGTTAGCCTCTGTGATTGCATTTCAGCCGTTCTATTTTATCATAAAATATGCCGGCATGCCGGAAATCACCCGAATCATCAGTTTCATTTTATACGGTGCAATTTTAGGCTCAGTTATATATGTTGTAAATTCGATGTTGGAAAATTATATTTTAAAAATTGTACAAACTCCGACAGGACACGAGAAATGGAACAACGTGGATGTTAAAATTCACAAATGGATGAATGCCGGACATGTTGTTTCAATAGGAAAGGCAGTTACGAATCATTTTACAATGCACTGGGAGAGTAATATTCCGGGTAAAGCAGTTGAACTTCAAAAGAAAAACGAAAAAGTTTTTATTTATGTGGTAGAAGCGACTGCGGATAAACCTGTTTTGCTGAATAATCGTGTTTTGCCGCAAGGTGCTGAACGTCAGGTATTTAATGAAGATATTATTCAAATCGGACTTACAAAATTCAAGTACCATGAGGGTTAATTTCAGATATTACTTTATGAATAATGCAAAGACTATTAAACTCAAAAAGAACAATACGAATAATTCTTTTGTATTGCGAAGTGTGAGATATTTATCATTATTTGTTCTGATATTTTCAACACAATTTGTTGCGTTTTCGCAGTTTACGGATGCTCAAAAAATTGTATTACACAGCAAGTTAGAAAAAAAACTTGCAGAATACAAACAATACGCAGGCTTTACCCCCAATTTCCAAATATCAGAAGCAACCGACCCGGCTTACGAACAGAAATTCAAAACGCTGTTTGTAAACAATGCGATAGTATTCAATGATTTAGAAACGGACTCGTCTAAATATACAAATCTGCCGGTTTCGGAATACAGTACGTTTCTGAAAACGAATTACAAAATAGGGATTGCAGTTAAAGATGTCAAATTCAATTACTTTACTATCCGTCCAAATTCTGAAGCAAGCTCACAGGCAGAAGTCCCGAATATTTTGAGAGCAAATATTACAAAAAATTGGTATGGGTATATCGAAGATACCGTTTACATTGATAAGTCTTTCACACTTAATCTTAATTTTCAATTATCCAAAACAAATGAAATCCTGTTGATAACCAATGTGGAACATGTATTTCCAAATCAAAAAATCGAAAAAAAACCTAATCCAAACCAAAAACAAATTGATAAACTATCAGCAAAAGCAACAAAATTACAAGCAAAAATTGACAATTTGCAGAATCAATTAACAGAAACAAACTCACAGATTGAAATATTGGAAATCAAACCCGAAGATGAAAAGAGCCGAAAATCGGAATACGAACATACATTGAAACCTCAAAAATAAAAGCTTATGCCTGACGAAATTAAATTTCATTTTCAAGAAGATGAAAAAAATATAACAACAGAAAACATCGAAATAATTTTTGATGAGGAACTTACAAAGTCCAATAGTTTTGAGACGCCCAAAGAGGTTTCCAAACCGTATATCCCGCCCGTTCCGGAAGTAAAAACACCGGTACAACCGGTCGAAAAATGGAAACCCGATGATATACAAGACAATACAAATATTCCGATGAAAGAGCAAGAACAAGAATGGGACGATACACACTATAAAAGTCGCCGTCGGATTCGTGTGATTGTAAAAACAGACCCCAATAAACCCACCACCGTTTAAGTCAGAAAATCATGAAAGAAATCATACCGATAATAGCAAATTCCGGAATCCAATTTATAGAACAACGTGTAAACCTCGGCGAAAACACTGAAGCCTACATGCAACGCAGCAGATTTGCCGAAATCATTACAAATGAAGACATTAGTCGAAAAGAGTACGAACTCGTGTTTCCGTATCTGTTGAAAAAAAATGAAAAATACATTTTGAGGGACAGTATCAATGAAGAAGCCTTTGACAAAAAAACGGGAAAAATCATTGAAGACAATATCAAGGAAAATTATGTTGAATACATAAACGAGAGACGAGGCGACAAAGTCTATTCCGTTCAAGGTTTAGAAAGTTTTGAAACCTTTGAAGGTGCATGGTTGCCTGTCCCCTACTTCCGAAAAGCCGGCGATAACAAAGTTCATCCCGGTCCGTATTCATGGGCGCGCATGTGGTTTAGCAAAATACCCTCAGCCGAGCGAACCAAAGATAATACAACCCATTATGTGATTTTGGCTTTCGATACACGAACCGAAAATATTGATACTGAGGATTATTACATCCCAAAGGCTTTGGATGCGGAACAGGGTTCTGTTTTTAAATGTTCCGACAACGACGATGCAACTTTCAACTTCTGCGGTTTGTCATGGGTACAACAATGGCTCGAACGAGAATTTGAGGAGCGCAAAAGTAGAACAAGAGCATATCAATTTTATCATATTGCATTGTTCTTCAATTTGTTGAAAGTATTAAGAGAGGCAAATGCCTTTCCTGAAATTTCACTACATTCATCCGAACAATTCGAATCATCCCTATCAAACGATGTGGATTTAATTCTGGATATTGGAAACTCACGCACCTGCGGTTTGCTTTACGAAACCTCAAAAATTGGCAAACCGTTTAACTTTACCGATGCTGTTCCATTGCAAATCCGAGATTTAACCTATCCCAGCAAAACCTACTCCGACCCGTTCTCCATGATGCTCGCTTTCACAAAAGCAGAATTTGGGCGTGATATAATTATCCCCGACAACATAGATGCGTTCAAATGGCCCAGCTTTTTGCGAGTCGGCGATGAAGCCAAACGTTTGATAGTTGTAAACAACAAATTATCGTCAAATTTCACAATGTCAAGTCCCAAACGCTATTTATGGGATAATCGTAAAACCTTGTTTCCGTGGGAGTTCATAGTTACAAATAAAAACAACTTAAAAAATGTTTCCATTAACGGGGCAATTATTCCCGGATTAAACGAGCTATTTACAGCTGACGGTGTATTGCTTGACAAAGCAAAACAAATTGCAAAAAACAAAGGGCAAACTGAGCCTGAAATGGGACTCACACCCTACTATTCACGTAAGTCATTGATGACCTTTGTATTTGTTGAAATATTTTTGCAGGCACTCACCTTTGCAAACAGTTATCATTTTCGGAAAAAACACGGAAACGAGCGCATTCCGCGACGTTTGAGGCGTATTGTATTGACTTGTCCTACTGCAATGTTGCAGGAAGAACGTTTCTTTTTGCGAGATTTAGCCGTAGATGCAATGAAAGCCATCTCAAAGCTGTTCGACGAGCGTTTTGTGGATATTGAAAAAATAGAGATAATACCCGACCCGAAAGACATCAAAACACTTTCAAATCAAGATATTGACCCAGACCAAAAGAAACTTGTCAAAGATTGGGCTTATGACGAAGCTACTTGCAGTCAGCTCACATTTTTGTATGGCGAAATTGCACGTCGCTACAAAAATAAAACAGGTATGTTTATTGAGATTAACGGAAAAAAAAGAGGCAAAACACAATATCCGGACAAACCTGCCCTCACAGTCGCAAGTGTGGACATCGGAGGTGGCACAACTGACTTAATGATAGCTACTTATCAAACTTCACCCGAAGATGAATCCGTAATTATAGCAGACCCCGAATTTTGGGAAGGTTTCAATCTTGCCGGAGACGACATCAGTCGCAGAATCATTGAAACACTGATACTTCCGCCCATTGCCTCCGAAGCAAAAAATAAAGGGTGTTCCGGTTCGGCATTGGTGGATGTGATGTCATTCCTATTCGGACACGATATGCAGCGACAAACAGAAGAAGAACGACACATGCGCCGACAATTCGCACAACAAGTAGCTGTAACAATGTCTTATCAATTCATTCAACATGCCATAGACGAACAAGAAAATATCAAAAAAACTTTTAAAGAATTCTTCTATGACTATCCGACACCGAATGCAATTTTAATCAATTATGTGAATGAAAATTTTGCTAAACGAGGTGCGCAAGGATTTGATATCCGAAATATTTCTTGGGATGTAAATGCCTCAGCAATAAACGAAACCGTTCGTAAAGTAGTGGAGAAAATGTTGAAGAAACTCAGCATCGTCATTGCACAATACAGTGTGGATTATTTATTGCTTGCCGGTCGCCCGACGACCCTTCCTGTTGTAAGAGATATTTTCCTGAAATATCTGCCGACATTTACTGACCGTATCGTTCCGCTCGGAAATTATCGCATAGGGCGTTGGTATCCGTTTGCCGATGCATCCGGCAGAATACGCGACCCTAAAACCTGCGTTGCCGTTGGTGCAACCATATCGCTTATGAGCAAACTCGGACAACTTGAAGGATTCCGTTTTGAAACCGGTTTACTTAAAGATAAACAAAAATCAACAGCGGAATTTATAGGCAAGTACGAGCGAGATAAATCGCGCTTGGACGTGATATATTTTACGCCCGTAAAAAATTTCAACACAATCGTTTTCAACTCTCCGATGCTCGTGGGTATGAAACAATTAGAAGACGAAGATTGGATTGCGACTCCAATTTATAAGGTTGATTTTTCAAGTCCGGACAAGGCGGCAAAACTAAGCAGCAGAATGCCCTTAAAAATTGATATGACAAGAGATTATCACACAAACAAAGAGGGAATTGAGAGTATCGAAGCGATTTTGGATAAAGACGGAGAAGAAGTAATGCCGGGCGATATTTCTGTTCGCTTACAAACCTTACCCGATGAATACGGCTATTGGATGGACACCGGAAATTTCACATTACCAATATTTTAATCTGAAAGGATATGGCGAGAATAAAAAAATATTCGTCGGAAGATACCAATGACGAGATTCCGGATTTGCAAAACAAAATTTCGATAAAAAAATCGGAAGAAACGGTCGTTCTTCAAAATCAACCGGCAGAAAGAACAATTACCGCATCGGAAAATCGAACAAATGTTGTGGAGATTATTATTGAACTATTTGGAATTCAAGTATTTGAAAACCTCCAAAACAATAAGGATATAAACATCGGTACCGATGATAATTTGAATAACGAAAGCTCAAAATCATGGTTGGAAAAACGGATAAATACATATTTCACAGATGAAGATATTATTCTGATTGAAAATAATTTGAATAATAATTTTTTGAATTTTAAAACGGAGAATGAAATATTATTGCAGAAAATAAGTGAAAAAGAGAAATTCGCAGACCAACTGAAATCAGACATCAAAACCATCGAAACAGAAACAGATAATCTTTTTAATGAAAATAAAAATTTAAAGATTGAATTAGCATCAAAGATTGAGTTTTCCAAAGTTATAGAATCAATATTCAGAACAGATCCGGAAAAAACAATTAAAACATTACTTATCGAAGCCGCAAACGACTATGGTTCGGAAGAAACCGATGATTTTATCCTTTCGTTTATCAGCGGTTGGATGCGAGTTTCGGTTACAGTTCCCTTGGCGTACGGAAACCCTGACGAAGAGGACGGAATAGAATTGTTGGACGATGCACTTCGATTTTTATTGGAGCAAGTCCGTAACAAATCTGTACCTCAACGCCGTGCGTTGTTAGATGCCGTAGCACGATTCGTCTCATCAAAATTCAAAGAATTTGATTTTGTTTCCCCGGAAGAATCTTCTCAAATTGACATAAATTTGCATAGTGTTCAAGGCACAGGCGGAAGCAAAATAAAACAAGGTATTTCTTATGCTGTAGTGCGCAAACAAAATCGTAGGACATTCAAATTCGCAGACGTTGAATCAATTTAATATCTCACTGAAAATAATAGCATTATGATAAATCCAGAAATACAACAACTGACACAGCTTTGCGATACAATTATTCGCACAATTCCCCAAGCGTCCGATTGGGTAAATTTGTATAAAATTGTACCGCAGGAAAATAAATTAGGTCTCAATAAACAACTTGCAAAGTATCGCCGAGACACACAACGTTATAGAACAGCCCTGCTAAAACGCCCCGCTGTTGCAATTTTCGGACAAAGCCAAGTCGGGAAATCCTATCTGGTTTCAAACCTTGTGAAACCCCCCGAAGCCGAAGATTTAGACATCGTAGGCACAAACCCGCAAGAGCGCATAGATTTTATCGAAAAAATCAATCCGCCCGGAGACGGTAAAGAGGCTACCGGAATCGTATCAAGATTTACGGTCGCTTATGAGTTTAATACGGCACATCCCTATTTACTCAAATTGCTTAGTCAAGCAGATGTTTTGCGCGTGATTGCGAACGGGTATTTTTCTGATTTGATGAATTATTCTGACGATTCATACATCAATGCAGAAACCTATAAAATGGCACTCAATCAGTTACGCGGACTTAAAACGGGTCAGATTTTCCCGGGGTTTTCCGAAGACGAAGTTTATGATGTCAAGGAATATATCCAACTCAATTTTAAAAACCACCATATCGCTGACGGCATGCTTCCTTTTTGGGACGATTTGGCTGAGATTGTTCCTTACTTACCTTCAAATCAGAGATGGAAAGCATTTGATGTATTTTGGAGTAAACGCAATTTTTTCACAGAGTTATTTAATAAATTATCGGCAGGTATTGAGAATCTGAATTTTGCGTCCGAAGTTGAATGTGGAATTGAAGCAACACCTGATAAGTTCAAAACAATTATTGACGTTGAACGCTTGCGTGAACTGTTCAAACCGGAGACAGCACGTTCAATTCCGGTGTATCTGTCGGGCGGGCAGAGTGTGCAAACCGACATGTCGGTTCTCAGTGCGCTGACTGCTGAAATCGTGTTACGATTAGAAAAAAGCATATCGCAGCACCCACAAAGAGCTTTTTTACAATATGCTGATGTATTAGACTTTCCGGGTGCTCGTTCTCGTGAAAAAACACCTGAAAGTACGTTTTTGCAAAATAACAATATCGAAAAATTGCAATTGTTTTTGCGAGGGAAAATTGCTTTTTTATTTGACAGATATAATTTCAATCACGAAATAAGCACCTTGCTGTACTGCCACGACAATACACCACAGAATGTAAAAACCATACCCCACCTGCTTTACGATTGGATTCAACGAACACACGGAGGTTCGCCTGACGAACGTTCCGAACGAGAAACACGCTTGGCATCCATTGTTTCCGGCACACCGGTGGACAAATTGAATCCACTTTTATTTGTTTTGACAAAATTCAATTTTGAACTATCAAAACGTGAAAAATCTGCTGCCGGACATGACGGAAAATGGGCTTCGCGACTGTGGGAAAATTTCCACGATTTTATGAGCCAACCACTCACAGATAAGTGGCCCGGAAAATGGACAACACGAGAAGCTAATTTCAAAAATTCATTCCTTTTGCGAGACCCGAACCCCAAATTTGCAATGGGTGTTTACGAACAAACTCCAGAAGGTAAAGAGAAATTGAGTGAGTCATACATGGAACAATTGGAACAAATAAAGCAGTCGTTTATGAACAATCAATACGTTCATAAACATTTCCGAGACCCGCAAAAAGCTTGGGAAGAGGCTACAGGTCCAGAAAAAACCGGAGGTATAAATTATATTGTCGAATATTTGACACCCACTTGCAATCCCAAAATAAGAACAGAACGTCTGAAAATGCTCATCGAACAATCCAAGCAAAATGTTCTTTCGGCATTCGAAAATTATGTGGATTCCGGAGACCTTGCCTCAAAATTACGAAAAGCAAAAATGAACGGCGCAAAAGTTTTTCTCGCCATGATGAATTGGGTAAAAGAATCTAACGGTTTCGGGTATTTCCTCGACCAACTTACCCTACAAGAAAATGAAGCATGGGAGGTATATTGGAATTTCCAAAGTGCGCCTCCGATTGTGAACGATTCCGGCAAAGCAAATACGGACGAACAAAGCATTACAACGTTTAAACAATATTTAAAGGAAATAGGTATTACTTTTGATGCTTCAAAAGAATTTCAATGGCATATTGACCAACTGAAACAACTCTTCGGAATTGATTCAGACGATGATATGATAGAAGTAATAGAAGAATCCGGCATAAAAATTCGTGATATTTTAGAAGGAAGAGTCGAAGATAAAATTAAAACAGAAGCCGAACTGTATGCCGAACGCTTGATTGAGTATTGGTATTCAAAGGTTATATCACTCAAAAACAATCCGCATATAACCGGCAGAGGTTTGAATCAAGATGTTGTGATGCAAGTATGTTCTACTCTTGAACGCAGCAAAGAACGTGTTAATCTGAAAAAAATATTGACAAACAGATTATCAGACGAAATTGAAAACTTCGGCGTCAGTAATCCGAACTATGACATTGTTTCTCATATATCAGTAGCGACCATTAACGATTTTGTGAACACCGCTTCATGGAAATTTGTGGACGAAACAATTGCCGATTACCCCAAAATTATGGATGTCCCGATATTCTCAAAAGCCGGCGTTACGCCACCCGCCCGCGAAGCCCTGCGCATGGATATTGACTATCCGGGTATGTTCTTGTTCAACCAATGGAATACCGGAATCAGAGAATCATTTACCGCAAATGTTTTGTTTGAAGAAAAAGCCGGCAATGCCGAGGATGCACTCATCAAACAAAAATTGTTCGATTTACTTCGACCGTTGCAGGGGTAAAAAGTAGAAAATCAAAGTAATCAGTATTCAATTCGTCGCCATGAAAGAAATAGAAATTTTTCAGCAAAAAAATGCTCTCGGCTTGTTTGACAATCAATCAACCGAACCGGTATTAGTAAAAAACTCAACGGGAAGATACTTCTTAGTATTTCCTGTTGAAAAAAATGGATGGAAAGAACTTTTTTTTCAACTGTATCAATTGCCGAGTGATTTGTTTTCGAATAAAAATAAGTCAAAAAAAAGAGACATGCAGATAGTAAACAAAATCTGCGGTTCCTATAAAGATTTCCTCAGCGATTCGGATAAATTTTCCGAATTGAAACAGGCAGAAAAAATAAACGAAGAAAAAAAATGGAGACAGTGAACAAATATATTTTTGATGCCTGCGGACTGATAACTTTTTTGAGAAACGAACTTGGTGCTGAAAAAGTTATTCAATTGTTTTCCGATGATAACAACACTTTTTTCATGCACGCAATTAATTTGGGTGAGGTTTATTACGACACTTCCCGAATCAACCGACAAAAAGCAGACGAGTTATTCTCAACAATAGAAAAACCTGGAATTCAGATTATTTGGATTATTGATAAAAGCTTGATTACAAATGCGGGACGATACAAAATTAACTACAAAATGTCTTATGCTGATACCTTTGTGTTGGCATCTGCAAAGGAATTAGGTTCCAAAATAATCACAACCGACCATCATGAATTTGATATTGTTTCCCATGATTCTGACTTAGATTTTTATTGGTTGAGATAAAAAAATACACAAATTAACCCTTTCCGCCATGCCCCGAACATCCATATTTTCAACAAAAATCACTGATTTACGCCCGGCAGTTTGGCATGGGAAAGCAGTGTTCCGCCACGCATCGCAACTCAAAACCCTTCTGAATGACAATTTGGGAGCAGAATACAAGCATCTTTTTGCCGAACCGCTGATTTCAGACGATGCTCTTGACGGAAGAACAGAAGCCGTGTGGGTGTCGGAAAATTTTGAAAAAAAGGGAACACCATTATCTAAACTACCTGATAATGAGCGAAAAGCTGCTGAACAGAAAGTCGCAATGATGCTTTCTAATGTAGAACAATTTGCAGAAAAGCTTTCGGCATCCGCAGATATTAATTCCCAACGTTGGGGCGAATTGTTAAGTCATATTACACAGATACCGTCTGCTGAAAACGTGTTTGTTGAGAACGGAAATATTTGTATTGCCGCTTGGGGTTTCGTGCACAAAGACGGAACAAAATCGCAATACAAACTGTCAGAAATAAAGTCGAGCGTAATATCCATACCTCAATTGGATGAAACACAAGTGTCTGGTATAGAAGAAAATACAACACCGCCCGAAACACACTCCACCGCTATTGAGCAAGACAAATTTCAGCAGGAAACTAATGAAATTAAACCTGAAATACATACAGAAAAAACAAACATAACCGATAAAACCGACAACACAAAACCTCCGACAACACCTCCGCAAGACCAGAAAAAACCTTGGTACAAACGATATTGGTGGATATGGCTGATAATTTTATTGTTACTTCTTGCTTTTCTGATATGGCTATTTTTCGTAAAAAGTCCTACCGGTTCAAAGCATTTGCCTGATGATGAAGCTGTTATACCGCCAATTGATACAACAAAAATAATTGAAGATCCCGACGGCGGCGGAAAAGTGATGTCAAATCAATTAATTTTGTGGATAACGGATGACACCAAAACAACCGAACAATTCGCAACAGATTTCAAGGCTAAATATCCTGACAAAAACTACGAAATTGTGTATTTTAATAATACAATGAAACGGGTTAATATCCAATTCCCTGATACAGAAAAAGTTCGATTAAAGAAAGATTTAAAAACGGAATTTCCGGACTACAAACTTATCGTGTTGGATGAAACAATTTTCAGTAGTGAGTTTGTGCCGGGCGACCCCGGATTTAAAGCTCCCGACCAAAGTTGGGCATATCCGAAAGTGAAAGCTTATGAGGCGTGGGACATTACAAAAGGCTCTGAGGATGTGTTAGTTGCAATCATTGACGATGGTTTTGACCTCTCCCACCCAGAACTCAGCGGACGAATTATAAACCCTTACAATGTTCCTGCAAATAATGACAAACCGAATATCGGCATCGTAAAACTCTCACACGGTACGCACGTTGCCGGCACTGCCATCGGCGCGGCTGATAACGGTGCGGGCGTGTCAGGTATTGCTCCGGGTTGCAAGTTTATGCCCGTTCAAGTCGGCGATGCTTTCGGAAACATGAGTACCACTGCCGTAATTGATGCCGTAATGTATTGTATTGCAAAAAAAGCTGATGTCGTAAATATGTCCTTAGGTATGCCTGCCCCTCCCGGTATGGCATCGCAACCAAAAGAGGTTCAAGAAAATATCATCAAAACAAAATTCAAAGAACAAGAACAATTGTGGAACGAAATTTTTTCGATTGCCGATAAAAATAATGTAACTATTGTGCTTGCCGGAGGTAACGACAATGTGCTTATCGGTTTAGACCCGATGCAACGCACACCTTACACCATTAACGTTTCGGCAATAGACCCTATAAACAATAAGGCTCGATTCAGCAATTGGGGCGATAATTCAACTGTCAGTGCGCCCGGAGTGCAAATATACAGCTCTGTTCCGGGCAGCAAATACGACTTTTACGACGGCACAAGCATGGCAGCCCCCATTGTTACCGGTGCGGTAGCTCTGTTAAAATCAAAAAATCCTGATTTGTCAAATTCTGAAGTTAAGAAGATTTTGCAAGAAACCGGCATTTCACTCAGTTCACCGCAAAACATCGGAAATTTAATACAACTATCTGCCGCTCTTGGAAATACCGATGCAGAAAAAGACTGTCCGCCGGAAATAAAAGCAAAAATAGACAGCCTTCAAGAAGAAATACGTAAATTGGAAGAAGGTTGCAAAACGGCTTCATCGGGCGAAGAATTGGTGATTCCGGATGCACCCAAAGATTTTGAATTTGCAGCCGGAAAGTGGCAAAGTACCACAGATTTGTATAATATCCGCACAAAAGAACCCGTAGAATTATTTTTTGACTTCAAAAAAGACGGTAGCGGAGCGTTAACTATGCGCGAAGCAGACGGGAATACTTGTTCGGCGAATTTACAACTTGCGTTCTCCGGTAAAACATTGAATATCAATCAAAAAAATGAAGCTAAATGTGAGGACGGCGGCGGATACGAAAAATACAAGTTCAGTTGCACAGCAACAGGTACAGGCACAGCAACATGCACGGCAAAAAGTTCTACCGATGCCAAAGTCATTGATTTTAAACTCAAAAGAGTGAAATAATGGAAATGGATATTTTACTCAAACAAACAAGCACCAAAAGTGTGCGCCCGATGCTGGTGGATAACATTAAGCAGACAAAAAGGCACAGCATTTTTATCAAATTGTTTGATTATAACCAAGCCTATCGTTTGTTTTCAAAACCGGAAACATCACACGAGGCTGCCGGAATCATGCGCTGGAATACCGATTTTGAAACGCCGTTTTTTGAGTACGATAAATTGCCGGACAGCGAAAAACTCAGGTTCAATGCTGTACTTAAAAATCAGCTTAAAGACTTATACAACAGAGCATTATACATTTTTGAAACCGACCCGGATAATAAAAATATTTTTAAAGTCTTAGACCGCGCACTCGAAATTCCGGACTATTCAGACATCAATATTACGGATAATAACGGCAAGCACTACATCGTGTTGTCGCGTTGGGGCACAATTTACGATTCGCACAATGCCAAAACAGGTTTAATTCAGAAACTTGTCCCGATGAAAATCAAGGATATACGCTTAATTTTTAAAATGGACGATAACACAGTAGCTTCCGGTAAAACCATAGAAATCAACATTTTAGGAAAAACAAATCGTTATACCACAGACTCGGAAGGCGTAATCATTTTAGGAGATGTGCCGTTTTGGGAAAAATACACCGTTTCGTTTCGCAATTCTAAGGGCGAAATTATTGTAAATGAACATTTTGAATGTACTTCAAGAAACGAAGAACACCTTATCTTACCTGCCGAAAAGAAAATAGTGATTCCCGTTGATAGTGTTCCGGAAAAATCAGTACCCGAAAAACATGAAACCATAGTTGAAAAGCCTCAACCCGAGACAATTACAATAAAACCACAACCCGTTATCCCGACACCGCCTCCGCCCGAACAGGAGTTAAAACCGGTATCGGAATACAAACAATTATTTGAGCAAGAAGAGGTTAAGGAGCAAGAAATCCATATTGATATTTCTGAAATACCGCCGGCAACAAAAATGCCCGGTAAAGCAAGAATCCTCAACGTTGTCAATCAGAAAAATACCCCCATTGCAAATGCTAAAGTGCTCATTGACGGCACTATGCGTGTTAGTGATAACAAGGGACAAGTGAAATTCTCGGCTGATAACGGAGCTTTAGTTCACACCGAAGTCAGCAAGGGACGAAACAAGGCAAAACATGAATTATTTATCAATCAATCAGTTGAATACACAGTGCAATTGAGAATTGTCAGACGATTTCCGATTTTTTGGGTATTGCTTGGTTTGGCTTTGCTTATCGGGGGTTTGTTTTTATGGCTGTATATCAGCGATTTAGATAAATATCGGCATAAAGCCTACATTTCAGGATTTTTAATTCACAATGAATTTAAAAAAGATGCGACAAGTTGTGCGTTTGAACCTGATAATGTGAGTGTTATATTGGAAGAAGGGATATACAATTTCCAAACTGATATGAAACAAATTGTAGATTTCACGCTTGATGGTTTCGCTGTCGGTGAAGATACTCGGCTTGTGATTTTTGCTAAAGAAAACGGATATGGTAAAATTCTGTTTGACACAATAGGTCCGTTGATTATCAACAACTTAAAATTTAAGTCCGAAGCCAAATATAATTTTATCAATACAGCAAATTGGGGCGGGCGGCTTCAAAAAATTTTCCCTCCCGAAAGACGAACATGGAGTCCGGATTCGATGAATGTTTATGAAAACGGTTCGGTACAAATTAAATTTTTGAAAAAGGAGTAACCCGATGAAAGTCAGAAAAATAAAAATTTATATTCCGGAATTTGACAGAACAATAAGCGTAAATGTTGCGGATAATAAACTCGTTTCCGAAATTTTAACAACACTTGTCAGTGACGAAAAACTTGCCTTGCCGCATGTCAGCAATTCGGGTGTAAAATTAGAATACGGTTTATGGTTTGGCTCCGAAAATATTTCAAACGACGAGCATACATTCGCCCAAAGCGGAATTATTGACGGCGATGTGCTGATTCTCAAAGCATTACTCGGCAAGGAAGAAAAACGAAAAGTAGGGGTACCTTGGCATCAAAAAATAACAAAACAACAAGTTCTCATTGTTACTTTGCTTTTTATCAGTTTGATAATGACAAGTCTATATGTTTTGAATAAAATGGATATTTTTGAAAGCAGCATTTTGGCAAAAAAAGGAGAAATTGAAAAATATCAAGATACTCTGGCTATTTTCAAATCTGAAAAAAAAACACTTTTATTAAAGATTGATTCAATTACCAAACAATACTCCGATTTAGGAAAAGAACATAAAGCCTTACTCGAAAGGATAAAACAACCGCTTATCCAAAATTTTACGGTAACATTTTACGACGATTACAACATGTATATCGGAACAAACCGTGTTGAAAGTGCTAACAACAGACGAATCAACTATTTGTCTGCCGAATTTGACATTTTGGCGAATCCGGAGGCAGAAGAAGGTTACCGCGATTATTTTTTAATCGTAAAATACAACGGAGAGCCGGTGCACGAGTCTGAAACAAACAAGTTTGAAGCCGAAGGAACTCAGTATTACTACACATTTTCGACAACAAAATATTACGAAAAATCCCATACAAGAGTAACGATACCCAAAATGAAAATCCCCAATACAGCATATCTGTTTTCCGGACATGTTGAAGTTTTACTTACAAATAATAATGCGGATATTCTCGCACAAATTGATTTTAAATTCTGATTGATAGTGAATAAACGTATTATTATTGAGTTTGAGAAAAAAGTTTTGATTACAGAAATCGAAACCTCTTTGCGCATTTCCCAATTTATTTCCGAATTTTTTTTTCGTAAGAATCGAACCGATGACGGAAATTATGAATTGTATTCTTTTTTGCACGGACATATCGCATCTGATAAAACATTTGCCGAACTCTATGTGAGCGATAATGAAAAATTTTTTCTTCAAAAAAGGTTCATCGCGAAACAACCTGTAATTTCAAACCAAATCCTTGAACTGCCTGATATTGAATTTCATTTTTCGGAGCAAACACTCAAAGGACGGCTTGCTTCCGATACGGTAATTGCTCAGAATGACTACGAATTGTTCAGCTTGGGCGATATTTTTAAAAACACAACTGTTCAAAACTGTTCGATAAAAAAGCAAACACTGCAAGCCTTAAAATTGTTTTGCAGAAAAAGCATTGCATCAGGCGAGCGAATTGAATACGGGGGTTTTCTTCTCGGGAAAATTATGCAAACCAATGAAAATCAATACAATATACTGATAGAACAGTTCGTAGAACCAACCGTGTATGATTATCAAGACGAATATCGAATAGACTTTGGACACAAAGCAATGATAGAATTAGATGCCGCTTTGCAAACTTATGCCGATTGTATTTTAGTCGGTTGGTTTCATACCCATCCCGGACATACAGCATTTTTATCAAGCTACGATTTGAATATCCACAATGGTTCATTTACAGAGTTTTACCAAGTTGCAATCGTAACCGATACGTTTACCCCAGATTTTGAAACAGGCATTTTTTCGCGCAAATCAGACGGAAAAATAAACAATCAACATGACTTGAAACACTTTTTTAAATGGACGATGTAACTCATTCGAGCTTTGTCTTTACTGCTTAATATTTTTAACGAAGTTTTTTTTGTAACTTTGCACGTTAAAATTTTCAAATTTCGTGATACTCCAAGACCTTTTAGAGCGATACCTTAACGATTCGCGAACAAAAATAGCGGCAACCGAACTGTTAAATTCACAACCGAGCAATCTTTGGTTCAAAGGCTTGTCCGGGTCTGCCCTATCGTTGGTTGCAGCATCGGTGGTATCAAAAACAGAACGTCCTCATATTTTTATTTTCGAAGATAAAGAACAAGCAGCCTACTTTCAGAACGATTTAGCAGCACTTTTACCCAAAGCTGATGTTTTGTTCTATCCTTCGTCATACAAACGCTCGGTCGCCAAAAAAGACATCCGAAAACTTGACGGAGGAAATGCGATTCTGCGTGCCGAAGTGATAAATCGTATCAATGAATCCTCCGAATTTGTTGTAGTTTCCTATCCCGAAGCAATTGCAGAAAAGGTTATCAGTCGTTCAAATTTGAAAAGTAACACCCTCGAAATCAGACAGGGAGACACCCTTTCCACTGATTTTGTAATCGAAGTACTTATTGAATACGGTTTTACACGCAGCGATTTTGTGTACGAACCCGGACAGTACGCCGTGCGAGGCAGCATTGTTGATATTTTTTCGTATTCCAACGATTTTCCGTTTAGGATAGATTTTTTTGATAACGACGTGGATTCCATTCGCTCATTCGATACAGTTTCGCAAATATCAAAAGCCCGTTTCGACCGAGTAACCATACTCCCCGACATACAGAACGCAGTATCGGATGAACAAAAAATATCGTTTTTTGACTTTATCCCGAATCAAACAATTATCTGGACAAACGACAGTGAGTTTCTGATTGCAAAATTGCAAAACAACACAGACACAAGCGGATACATTACAGCCGAAAATGTCCGAGATATTTTAGAAGAAAGAAATCACATTGAATTATCTTTACACAATATCAGTAAAAACTCGACTGTTTTCAATTATTCAACAACCGAACAGATTGAATTTAACAAGAAATTTAAACTTCTTGCCCATACCTTAAACGAACGCTTTGCTGACGGATTTCAGAATATTATTCTATCTACAAATCCGAAACAATTTGAACGCCTTTCGGCAATATTTGATTCCGAAAATTTAGACCTCCATGCCGAATTTATCCCCATTGAAGGTCTTTTGCACAAAGGTTTCACAGACAATGACCTCAAAATAGCCTGCTATACCGACCACCAACTCTTCGGACGTTATCACAAGTTTAAACTAAAATCTGTTTCCTACCACGAAAGTAAAGAAGCACTTACCTTACGAGAACTCAGCAACTTGCATCCGGGCGATTATGTTGTGCATACCGACCATGGCATCGGACAGTTCGGCGGTTTAGTTGTTGTTGAACTAAAAAACGGAAAGATTCAGGAGGCTGTTCGTATTGTGTATAAAGACAGCGATGTGCTTTTGGTAAATATACACAATTTGCACAAAATATCAAAATACAAAGGTTCGGAAGGTACTGCCCCTAAAATCTATAAACTCGGCTCACCGGCTTGGGCAAATTTGAAAAACAAAACCAAAAGTCGCGTAAAGGATATTGCCAAAGAACTTATCGCATTGTATGCCAAACGAAAAGAAGAGCAAGGATTTGCATTCTCCGCCGACAGTTATTTACAACATGCGCTCGAGTCTTCTTTCATGTATGAAGATACGCCCGACCAAGGCAAAGCCACCGATGCCGTAAAAGCCGATATGGAGCACTCAATGCCGATGGATAGACTGATATGCGGCGATGTAGGATTCGGCAAAACCGAAATTGCAATTCGAGCAGCTTTCAAAGCAGTCGCGGACGGTAAGCAAGTTGCAGTTCTTGTGCCTACAACTGTATTGGCTTTTCAACATTACAGAACCTTTACTCAACGCTTGCAGGATATGCCTGTGAGCATTGATTATTTAAGCCGCATGAAAACCGGAAAAATTTTGAAAAATGCACTCTTGAAAATTGAAACCGGAAAAACGGATATTATCATCGGGACGCATCGGCTGATAAGTAACGATGTAAAATTTAAAGACTTAGGCTTGCTTGTGGTGGACGAAGAACAAAAATTCGGCGTAGCTGTTAAAGAACGACTTAAAGCCCTGAAAATTAACGTAGATACGCTCACGCTCACGGCGACACCTATTCCGCGAACCCTTCAATTTTCGCTTATGGGCGCACGCGATTTTTCCATCATAAACACTCCGCCACCGAATCGTTATCCTATTGTAACAGAGTTACATACATTTGACGAAGAAGTGATAAAGGCTGCGATTGAATATGAATCGGAACGCAACGGACAGGTCTTTTTCATCCATAACCGTATTGATACCATTTACGAGATTCAAAATTTGTTGCAACGGCTGGTGCCCGAAGTAAACTCGGTAGTTGCACACGGCAGAATGAACGGTGCCGATATGGAGCAAATTTTACTTGATTTTGTGGACGAAAAATACGGAATACTCATTGCTACAACCATTGTTGAAAGCGGTTTGGATATACCGAACGCAAACACGATTATCATAAACAATGCACAAAATTTCGGACTAAGCGATTTGCACCAACTGCGCGGCAGGGTCGGACGGTCTGATAAAAAAGCCTTCTGCTATTTGCTTGCACCGCCCTTGACAGCCGTTTCTAACGAAGCAAGACAGCGGCTAAACGCTATAGAAAGTTTTTCAGAACTCGGCAGCGGGTTCAATATTGCCATGCAAGACCTCGACATACGCGGTGCCGGAGATTTGCTCGGCGGAGAACAGAGTGGGTTTATCACCGAAATAGGATACGAAACCTACCACCGAATTTTGGATGAAGCTTTACTTGAATTACGCGAGACCGATTTTCGTGACGTATTCCGAAATGCAAGCGACGAAGAATACAAGCAAGCTACGGAAGACAAAAAATTTGTATCCGATTGTTATTTAGACACCGACCTCGAACTGTTATTGCCCGAATCTTATGTTGAAAATATCACAGTCAGACTCGGATTGTATCGAGATTTAGATAAAATAAATGAAATAAGCGAAATAGCAGAGTTTGAATCAAAATTAAGAGACCGATTCGGTGAATTACCCACTGCAACCTCAGAATTGCTAAATGCCGTGCGCCTTCGCCATGCGGCAATGGATTTAGGAATCGAAAAAATTATCCTGAAAGACAACCTTATGATTTGCACATTTGTAGCCGATAAGAAATCGTCGTTCTACAGGTCTTCAAAATTTGAGAAAATATTAAACTTTGTGCAAAAAAACGGTCGCAATTTTGAGTTTAAGGAACAAAATGATAAGCTGACCTTAAAAGCAACCTCAATAGAGACCATCGCAAAAGCTATAGGAGTTCTGGACAAAATAGCTCAAAGCTAAATCGGATTCAGTGTTTGTAAGAAAACATGTAACTATTTGAAATTATGTAGGTTGTAGTCATTTTTCAATGGAATGTATTATCATTTGTGGTCATTCAATAGTCAAAAAGTAGTCATTCATTGTAGGATTTTTTAGTTTCAATCTAATTTCAACAGAATTTCAACAGAATTTCTTAAAACATTCAAGTCGAAATATTTGTATAACATTGAGCCTTTCAATGTTTTTATGAGTTTTTTTACAAAAACGACTTATATGCTTGGTTTACAGAATACTACGCTAAATAGTGCTTGTAAGAAAACTCATAACTTGTTGAAATTCTTTACGATATAGCG
>DYOJ01000743.1 GCA_020720705.1 Acetofilamentum sp. | reverse complement strand
GGCCATGCCCCAGGTTTAGTTGAAATTTAAAGGTTGAGTGGCTCAACCAAAAGTGTTTTCAATAGGTTACCACACTTATCGAGACATTAAAAAGAAGGGCCACCCAATGAAGAAAACCGTACTTAAGTCAGTGCGAAAAATCAATCGTAAGAAGCTAAAACACGCAAAAAAGGCAGATATCGTAGCCGACAGGTTCGAAAATCTCGAAGGCCCGATTAACACGCAGCATTTATTAATTTCAACTTTACTGCCACCGGCGGTAAAAATGTTCATCTCTGAACTTGAAAAAGAAGTGGATCAGCTTTGCGGTGACCGATACCGCCACGGAAAGCTGAATCACCGCTGGGGATCACAAAAAGGATCCATCATATTAGCCAATCAAAACATTGCACTGGAAGTACCGCGTGTTCGAGCCAAAGACGGCGCTGAAGTTAATTTACAAACTTATCAAGACTTCCAAGATCCAAGACTTTTTGATCAAGCGGTGTTTACAGAGGGCATTAAAAAAGTATCGCAGCGAGATTATCAAAAAGGTGTTTCAAAAATCGCAAATTCTTTTGGATTTACAAAAAGTTCAGTATCAAGAAAGTGGATCAATGCGACTGCGAAAAAAATTGAAGAGTTGCAGCAAAGATCATTGAAAGAATTAGACATCAGAGCTGTATTTATTGACGGAAAAAAGTTTTCAAAGCACGGCGTAATTATCGCCTTGGGCGTGGCCTTCAGTGGAGAAAAGTATGTTTTAGGTATTTACCAAGCGGATACGGAAAATTCAAAATCATGTTTAGAATTATTGAATGATCTTGAATCACGTGGGCTTCCAGAGTCGGGAATCATTTTTACTGTTGATGGTGGTTCAGGTCTAAACAAAGCTTTAGAGGAAAAATATTTAGTTCAGGATAAACGACGTCGTCGCGCCATTAGAATCCGCTGCTACGTTCACAAATGGCGTAACATTGAAAAGGCCTTAGGCGAAGACAGTCACAAAGCTAATGGGCTATTCTGGGCGCTACGTGATGCGAAGGATATGGCCGAAGCTAAAGTTGTCTGTGACCGGCTTGAGAGCGTTCTTCGAGATGCAAATTTATCGGCGCTGAAAAGTTTTTTAGAAGCGAAAGATGATTTGTTGGTGATCCACGAATTGAAGTTATCGCAGAAGCTAAAAACATTTTTTTCAACAACAAATCCCATTGAATCTTTAAATTATCTCATCGAGGAAGATATGCGACGAGTAAAGCACTGGAAGAACTCTGAACATTTTCAACGTTGGTGTGCGACGTATTGTTTAGCGGCGGAGAAAAGAATGCGCAGAATACATGGTTATAAAAGTTTACCGGGATTGTGGATATTACTTCGAAAACTAACTGAACAAAATGACGTTGACATGAATCAGGAAATAACAGAAGTTGCTTAACACAAACTGCCACTTGATCTTTGAATTTCAACTAGACGTGGGACAACGCC
>DYOJ01000742.1 GCA_020720705.1 Acetofilamentum sp. | reverse complement strand
AATTATTGAGCACATTCGGGCGGATGTTCCCAACTTCGGCGTTGTTGGTGTAGAGGTGGGTATATCTCTGTGCACCTACAACCCCACCAGCAATTAAAATATCTAAATCGTCATCATTATCATAGTCTGCCCATGCTGATGTACTCAAAACGAAATTTTTAATATCGGTAACGACCTCACTAAATGTTTCATCTCCGTTATTTCGATACAGTTTAGTAATACCGGTGTTAATACCATTTTCCATTGTGTGCCATCCACTCATTAGTACATCGGGATATCCGTCATTGTCATAATCCCCCCACTTAACACTACCCTCACTCAAAGATATAAAATTTGTTAAATTATTCTCTATAAAATATGCACCTTCAATGTTTGTGTAGAGCGATGTTTGGCGTATCGGTAAAAACTGCCCATCGGGAACATAAGAACCAATAATAACAATATCAAGAAAACCATCGTTGTTGTAATCAGCCCAATCAAGGCTGGTTATATTCATATCTTTCAAAACTGTATTAAAAATATCAAACCTTACACCGTTGTTTTTATAGATTTTAGTAATTCTTTCTAAAAGGGGAGGTGTGTTTCCTGAAAAAGTACAATCAATATAACCGTTGTTATCCATATCACAAAAAGCAAGATCTCCTCTTCGCGTGCCCAAAAAACCTTGTATAATTATATTAGAGCCATAGTATACTCCTTTATCATTAGAATATAGTTGGTAATCTATATCGTTGTCTTGTTTTTGTCCTGAATGTAAAATGTCCTGATAACCATTGTTGTTTACATCTCCCCAGTTAAAATTACATTGAAACATAGGGATTAGTATTTCAATATCAGATCTATGTAAAATAAAATTGCCCTTATTTATGAATAATTCTGTGATTTTTAAACTTTTGATTACATTATAACCATCGTATGCGATGTCTATTTTATTATCATTATTAACATCACCTGACTGAATCGCACAAAAATAAGAGCTATCAAATATACCCACGTGGATATCAAAAATTCCGGAATGAACATTCGGTATTAGAGCTGAATAACAATCTATATTGTTTGTGTATTCACCCGACAAAACGACATCAAAGAAGCCATTATTATCAAAATCACCCCATTCAACTCTGCCATTAGTAATGCCGGGTAATTGAAATTGTTCATTCAGCGTAAACGGCTGTGCGGCAGCGGGCAGGGCGAAAAACAAAACGAAAGCAAGAGTGAGGGGGAGGGTTTTGAAGCGTAACATAATTTTGGAGTGATGAGTTATGAGTGATGAATGATGAGTTTTGAATTAGGAAACGGTTTTACAAATATAGACAATTTTTAGATATAAAATGTTGCATGCGTTTGAAAATATTTACGGTCTGTAACACGGATTTGCAATCCGTGCCAAACTAAAACACCCATGTAACACGGATTTGTAATCCGTGCATCACAGGAAAAAACAAAATCATATATCACAAACCGAA
>DYOJ01000741.1 GCA_020720705.1 Acetofilamentum sp. | reverse complement strand
AACTATTCTAAGCACAAACTTTGCCGAAATCTTTAACTTCGTAAAGTCGAATTATCAAAAACAATCAACGGAGTAGGAGTGAGGCATTATTTTAAGTTCTATGGAATTTTGCTTTTACAATTCATATTTATCACTATTGTCTGTTAAATTGTCTGTTAAATTGAGTAACAATACAAAAAATATCTTTTTTTACAACAAAACAATTCTTTTTCAGCATTATATCTTGTATGTATCAATGAATCAGGATTTTAACACAGAGCAAGCATTCGATTCACAAAATTTTCGTTTTGACTTTAAATTATTTTACTAAAACATGTTGAATGTTTTCTCTATTTTTTTAATATAAAACTACACATTTAAACTTTAAAGTGTTCAACAATAGTTGATAATTGTTTTGCCTTTGTCTCTAAATTATTGGCATAATCGGCTAAGGTATCCGCTGACATTGAGTTTTGCTGTGTGCATTCTTCCATCTGTTGGATGGATAGATTAATTTGGTTTACTCCCGAACGTTGTTCGTTACTTGAGATACTGATGTCTTTGATTAATGTAGAAGTTTTTTTAATTTTCGGCACTACATTTAAAATAAGTTCTCTCGATTCTTCGGCAACACGCATGCTGTTTTGTGATTCCGATACAATGGTTTGAGCCGCAATTTTACTTTTTAAAGCAAGTTCTTTGACTTCGGCAGCAACAACTGCAAATTCGCGTCCGTGTTCGCCGGCACGTGCGGCTTCAACAGCAGCATTTAAAGCTATCAGGTTTATATGATTCGCAATTTCGGTTACAATTTTAATATTTTCCGTTATGTTTGACATTGCGCTGTATGTCTTAGGAAAAGAGGTATTTACTAATTCAAATTCCTGAGCAGTTATTTTTGCAAATTGCTCCGCATTGTTAGCATTGTCAGAAATTTGATTAATATTCGCCTCCATTTCTTCTAAGGATGCTGATATTTCTTCTGTGGATGATGCTTGCTCTGCCAACTCGGTTGCTCGGCTTTGCACGGAAATTACGTCTTTTTCCAAAATCACGGACAATACTTTTTTGGCAATCAATTCATTGTCCATCATGTATTTAAACGCTTGGTCGTAGAGCGGATTTATAATTCTCATCGGTTCGGATTTTATGCAAAGATACGAAATTGTTTTGTTTTCATTCAAACCGGAATATTACAGTTTTTCAATCACCTCAGCCGGCAAACCTGTTTTCTGAACAATATCTGATATTGGTGTATTGACAGATTTTAAAATTTTTGCAAGTTCCAATGCTAAGCGTTCTTTTTGTTTTTGGGCTTCTTCTTTTTGTTTTCGCTCTTCTTCTTTTTGTTTTCGCTCTTCATTTTCGCGTTTTTGCGCTTCTTCTTCGCGTTTTTGCGCTTCTTCTTCGCGTTTTTGCGCTTCTTCTTCGCGTTTTTGCGCTTCTTCTTTTTGTTTTCGCTCTTCTTCTTCACGTTTTTGCGCTTC
>DYOJ01000740.1 GCA_020720705.1 Acetofilamentum sp. | reverse complement strand
TCCTGCACCTGCGTTTAGCATTTTTCGTTAGTGGCAAGTGTAGGAATGACCACCCATAAAATACAGACCGATGAAAATAAAGAAAATAAAAATCAAGAATTTTAGAAGCTACAAAGACGATGTTGAAATTGAATTTGGCGATTTAACCGCTTTTGTTGGAAAAAACGACATAGGAAAATCGACCGTTTTAGAAGCGTTAGATATATTCTTTAATGATAGTAAAGGTGTAATAAAAATTGATAAAGACGACATTAATAAGCAAGCTCTTAGTTCTGGCGACAATGAAATTATTATTTCAGTTTGCTTTGAAGAATTACCTACGGCAATTGTAATTGACAGTACAAATGAAACAACTCTAAATGCAGAATATTTGCTTAACACAAACGGACAACTTGAGGTAATAAAGAAATATCCAAATGCAAAAGCAAGTCCAAATATATTTATCAAAGCAAATCACCCGACTAACGACGATTGCAAAGACTTGTTATTAAAGAAAAACACAGACCTACAAAAAATCATAAAAGATAAATCCATAACTTGTAGCGACAACACGAGAAATGCAATTATGAGAACCGCAATTTGGAGTCATTATAGCACGGATTTACGATTAACAGAAATTGAACTTGACATAACAAAAGGCGAAACGACAAAGTCTATTTGGGAACAGTTGAAGAATTATTTACCGCTATTCTCTTTGTTTCAGTCAGACAGAAAAAATAGTGACGGAGATAATGAAGTGCAAGACCCTTTGAAAGAAGCAGTAAAACAGATTTTAAACGATAGCGGTTTAAAAACAAAATTCTCAGAAATTGCTACAGAAGTTGAGAAAAAATTAAAAGAAGTTTCTGATAGAACACTGGAGAAATTGAAAGAAATGAACCCCGAAATTGCGGATAGCTTAAATCCTGTAATTCCGACAGCAGAAAGTTTGAAGTGGGCTGACGTTTTTAAAAATGTTTCAATCTCTGGTGACGAGGGGATACCAATTAACAAAAGAGGTAGTGGTGTAAAACGACTCATTTTATTGAACTTCTTTAGAGCAGAAGCTGAAAGAAGAAAAACAGAAGAAAAAATTCCAAGCATTGTATACGCAATTGAAGAACCTGAAACTTCGCAACATACAGAACATCAAAGAAAACTGATTTCAGCGTTCTTGACTCTTGCGGGAACAGCTAATACCCAAGTTGTTATTACGACACACAGTCCTGCATTGGTTAAAGAATTGGAATTTGAACATTTGCGACTAATCAAATCAACAACCAGTGGAAAAACTATTGAACCTGTTTTGCCACATACTTTGCCATATCCATCGCTTAACGAAGTTAATTTCTTAGCATTTTCTGAAACAACAGAAGAATATCATAACGAGTTATATGGTTTTATAGAATTTGAAGGTAAAATCAATGAATTTATAAGTGGCAAAACTCAAATTGACTACATAAAATTAGAGAAAGATGGAAGTAAAAAAAAT
>DYOJ01000102.1 GCA_020720705.1 Acetofilamentum sp. | reverse complement strand
GTACCGATACAAACAGCGCAATTGCTAAAAGTATAAGTTTTTGTAAATTCATAACTGAAAAATTTATTATTCTACAAATATATTTATGCGAATCGAATTTTAATAATAATTTTTACAGATAGATGTTATATTTTTACGAATAGATGTATTTTTTTTACTTTTGATAAATTTTAATTTATATGCCGCTTCGTAATCCTCAAATACGTCTGAATATTTTTTGGTTTCGGCGCGATTTGCGCCTTACCGATAACACCGGTCTTTATCAAGCACTGACATCCGGAACTCCTGTTCTCGGCTTGTTTATTTTTGATACCGATATTATTGATAAACTGCATAAAAATGACCTTCGTATTACATTTATACACAATAATTTGCGATTACTCAATCTTTTTTTACATATTTCAGGCTCGGCTATTGTTGTTAAAAAAGGGAAACCGGTTGATATTTTTAAACACCTTGCAGATACGTTCTCGGTTGAGGCTGTATATACCAATGAAGATTATGAGCCTTATGCCCGAAAACGAGATGCAGAAGTCTCCGTTTATCTGAAATCCAAAGGCATACATTTAAAATCACACAAAGACCAAGTTATTTTTGCTCCGCACGAAATTCTCAAAAAAGACGGTTCGCCTTACACCGTTTATACGCCTTATGCACGCGCGTGGCTCGAAAAATTTGAACATATTAGTTTGGATATTAAGCCTATAGAATTACTTTTGGACAATTTTGTAAAAGCTACACCCGATAAAATTGACGAAATCGAAGATTTTGGGTTTGTCGAAAATCGTATGCCTGTTCCCGACCCGGTTTTGAATGCCCGAATTTTGCAAAATTATGCTGCCGAGCGCGATTTTCCTGCGTTACAGGTCACTTCCGGCTTGGGGGCACATTTGCGTTTCGGAAAAGTCAGCGTTCGTAATATTGCAAAACAAGCTAAAGCACACAGTCCTATTTTTTTAGGCGAACTGATTTGGCGTGAGTTTTTTATGCAAATTTTGTATCATTTTCCGCATGTCGCAGAAAAAAGTTTCAAACCGAATTACGACAATATTGAATGGCGTAACAACGAATCCGAATTTGTAGCTTGGTGCGAAGGGCGTACCGGGTATCCGCTGGTGGATGCAGGTATGCGCGAACTGCTTGCTACCGGCACGATGCACAACCGAGTGCGAATGGTCGTTGCCTCGTTTTTGACTAAACATTTGTTGATAGATTGGCGTTGGGGTGAAACTTTTTTTGCTGAAAAATTGATGGACTTTGAGCTTTCGGCAAATAACGGAAATTGGCAGTGGGCAGCAGGCTCGGGTTGCGATGCGGCTCCGTATTTTCGGATTTTCAACCCGGCGGAGCAAACAAAGAAATTTGATAAAGAATTAGCTTACATCAGAAAATGGGTGTCTGAATTCGACACATTCGACTATCCGAAACCGATTGTTGAGCATGCTTTTGCACGCGAACGTGCCTTGCTTACCTACAAAAAAGGACTGAACTCGTAGTGCCTATGTAGGTTTGTTGTAAGTAAAAACTATCAATAATGATTTGAGAATAAGCCTATTCGCAGGTTTGTGATAAATCGGAAAAAATAATTACTTTGAAATTGAGTCGAATACATGTTGCAACATTTCGGTGTTATCCACCAACATATTGAAATATCTGTTTCTGTCCACTTTTAACAAATAGGCTTTGCGTTTAACGGTGAGTGATTTTGCCTGTTGCTCAATGTTCATTCCGGGAGTAATGATAACTCTCTTTGAGAAAACTACTTCGTTGGGTTTTCCGTCCATATAGGCAACGCTGCCGCTGACGAGCATAAACAGAAATTGATGTCCGCGCTCAGCAAATAAGAGTTCCTGCCCTTTTTCGGCTTCGAGCGGTGTAACAATTTCAGCCAAGCTTGCGAGCAAATCGTCGGGCATTCCAAAAAAGAGTTGAAATTTTTTAAGCTGTTTTAATTTATCTGAAGGTAATTCTCCGCCGAGACGTAAAGTTTTGAGCAGTTGTTTTTTGTCGGAGTTCATGTTTTTGAGATAATCGGCACATTTTACCGGGTTATCATCAAAAACAATCTTTGCGGCTGTAGAATACACCAACTCGTTTGAATGAAACAGACAAAGGAACACCTCATCGGGTAACTCGCTGTGTCTGATTCGATTAAGCACAGGTTTTAAATATTCTTGCTTCCAAATTTTTACGTCTTCGTAATTATCAATTTCTTTTGCGAGTTCGGCTTTTTGTTCATTCAGGCGATGATTTTTTTGCAGCATCTCAAGTGCTTTTGTGATTGTCCAAGTATCAATTTTATCGAAATCTCGCATAATGATTTCCAACAATGTTTTGTGAAATCCGATGCGCTTAACAGGGAAAAATTTTGATAGTTTTTTGATGCGTTGGTTTACTGTAATATCGTCAAAAATCGGAACAATGTAGGGTTTTAAATCTTGATTTATAAAATTGTCAATCAGTTCTATAGCATAAATGGTGTTTTTTCCGATAATATTTTTCTTTATCAGAGTTATCACGCGGGGGTCGTGCATGAAACTAAGCAGACTGAATAAATTTTCGAGGTTTTTTTCGCGTTCTTGGTCGAGGGCAAGAAACAGTTTCAACGTATTTTTTTGCTCCTCCATCTCGCTGACAGCCAGCATCAGCCAGAGTAAATTTTCCGTAACCTCTAATACTTTGGCTTTTATAAGCTCGATTTCTTCTTCGGGTGCCTGATATTTGCAGTAGAATAATGCCCAGATGACAGCTAATTGAATTTTACGAGACGGTGCATTTAATTGTTTTACTATCAATGATTTAGCAGGTGTAGAACCCATTTTTGCATAGACTTCGATAAGTTTTAGTTTTAGCTGTTCGTCCTCAGTCGTATCGTAAAGTTTTTGCAAAAAAGGCAGGGTGCGTTCGCCGATGTCAAGCAGGGCGTTTGCGCTGATATGATAGTATGCCGGTGCTTTTATGAGTTCGACAAGATGTTCGATAATTTCATCCGATTTATACGAAACAGCAAGCCGAATTGCAGAACTTTTAACGACTTTATTCTCAAATTCGAGCAAGTGTAATAAAATTTTGTCGGCGTCAATGATTTTTTTAGCATTAGCCAAATATTTGACCAACAATATTTTATCAGCTCTACTTTCGGATTCAATCAGTCTCGGAATATCGTCAGCCGTCAGAGCATTAACATCTTTGGTACTTAAATAACTATCAGCTTTTTCGGATAACATAAATATTTCGTCATCTTTTGCCTGTTCCTTTACGGTTGATATTTGTTTCACGATTCGATTTCTCCAAGTTGGGTCTATGCTTCGGAGTACAGCTTTTTGTATCATCGGATTGTCCTGTGTTAAAAGCTGTTGAATATAAGGCTCAAAAGCACGCGGCGATGTTTCCGAGAGCATGGTAACGCTCAAACTGATGACGTTTTCATTAAATTTTTTAAATTTTTTCGTCAATACTTCTAATCCGTATTGATATTTTGAACTTTCGCGGTTTTGTTGTTTGCTAAGTTCGCGCAAAACTTCGCGCAATTTACTTTTGTAGGCATTGTATAATTTCCATGCAACATAAACCCATGCAAATAATATCGGTAAGAAAAAAAGCGGGAAATATTCTAATCGAAAAATGTTACCGTCTTTCAACACGGCACTTACAGCCAGAAGTATCACACCTGCGATTGCGATTGCGAATTGCATTACCACACCGACTTTGGATTGTACGTTGAGTTGCTGTGCAGACGGAAGTGGTTGATACAAAATATTAAAAGCCGGGTCGTCCAGCCCTCTGCGCAAGATACGCTCTAAGGATTTGCTGAGTGTCATCAATGCTAAAAACCCGATACTTATGGCTCCGGCAGTGAAGCCGACTAAAAGCGATATCAGTATCACAAAAGTTAAGGCAACCGGCATTATGGTTAAACCTAATTTAACGCCGTATTTGCTCAGTAAATTTCCTGAAAAATATGAGATAAACAATTCACCGACTTTCAACCCGGCATACACCAAAGCTAAATATCCGGCAACTGCGCCTTCTTTTGAAAACAGCGAACTTTCTAAATTTTTAACCGCAGACAGAAAACCGTAATCGGCAACATAAATAACTGTCATCGAGAGGGTTGCAGCGATGAATATCAGCCTGAAATATTTTTCTTTGACCAAATGGCGAATGGTCGTTTTCTCATCACTTTTTGTGGTTTGTCTAACAACGGCTTTATCCGGAAATTTTTTGTAAATAAAAAATAAGAGCACAATTGAACCTGCCAAACTCGTAGCAGCTATCAGGAGCATATTGTAGGAGGTTCCGATATTTTTGCTGATAATCGGAATGATTAAATAACCTAATATAGAAGCACTTACACCTCCAATATTGATTAAACCGAACATGCGTTTTACTTGTGTGAGATTTAAAAGTTTAAGTGCCAAACCGCCGGATTGGATGCCGGCGAGCGAAATAAAGGGCCAAGCCCACACGAAAACAAAAAAGCTAAGATAGCGTTCTTCAATTTGGTCGTAAAAAACACGTCCTAAGATAGTTACAATGAGCATAAACACAAGAGCCGAGCCAAAAAGGTATTGACTTTTGATTTTTCTCTGAAAAAACGAATACAGTGTGGAAATGATATAACCTGCTAAGCCGGCGGCAATGTAGGCATAAGGCAGAGTTTCACCGCCGTAATTTTTTATGAAAACAGAGTTTGCCTGAACAAAGTAAAATGCAATAAACAAACCGACAAGAAACGAATGAAAGAACAACATTTTGAATTTCAATGTGTCTTCCTGTTTAATGCCGAGCGTCTTTACAAGAAATCTGTTAAAGTCTGTCATAAAAACTTAAAATGTGAGGATAGATTTTTTCTCCTCAAGAACACTTAATTTTCGTTTGAGGGTTCGTATTTCGGCATCTTTTTCTTTGAGTTCGTCTTGCAGTGCTTCTTTTTCTTTTTCATATTTTTCAAAGTCTTTGTGCATATACGATGTCCTGATATTGATGCGGGTTGCATACAATGAGGCGGCGATGCTTTCGGAAACTTTTTCTACAAATTCTATTTCAAAATCTGAGAAGGCTTTGAATGCTGCAAGTTCAATAATACCAATAACGTTATCCTCCATTACAAGAGGCACAATGAGAATAGAATCGGGGTTCGCCGTTCCGAGTCCGGAACGTACTTCGATATAATCATCGGGCACTTTGGTAATGTATATTCTTTTCTTCTCCAAAAAGCATGCCCCAACGAGCCCGTCTCCGGGTTTTATTTGTTTTTGTTTAAATTTTCTTCGATTATAGGCTGTAGATGCGGAAAGCTCAAGGTATGTATCATCCTTATTATCATCATTATACAAGAACAATCCGCCTTGAACACAATTTGTATAGCTGACTAAACTTTCTATGATTTCGTAAGCCATTTCGTTAATATTCTCGCTGCTGTTACGCATCAATTCGCTGAATTTTGTATAACCTTCATTCGCCCAATTTCGTTTTTCGTTTTCGGCACGTCTGACTTCTTCTTCATGCCGAGCAATGCGAAGGCTGTCCCGCATTTGCAGCAGTGAGTTCCCGAGATTGTCGTCTTCGCTTAACATGGTAAAATCGGAGTCTAAATCGCCTCGCCCGATACTTTGTGCAAATTGCGCATAGGCGTTTACCCCGTCAATTAAATCGTTAAGTGATAAGTCCATATCGCCGATTTCGTCTTTTCGCAAATTTGCGGCTTTTTCGACCTGTAAACCTTTGGACATGTTGAACAACTGTTCTCTTACCCTGTAAATTGCGTCTGTAATGGTTTTTCCGAAAAAATACAACAACACCGAGGCGAGCGTAATCAAAACTATCCCAAAAATAACCGTAAAGGTAATCATGGTATTGATTTGGTCGTTCAATTGAGCGGCTTTGCGCGTAACCATTTTGTCAATATGGTCAATATAAACACCTGTGCCTATTACCCAACCGAGTGGTTCGTAGAGTTTTAAAAAACTTAATTTTGGTTCGTCTTTACTACTTCCGGGTTTGGGATAATTGTATTCCAGATAGCCCTCGCCGTCATTTTCGTGTACCACTTGGGCAAAGGCTTCGTAGCCGTTCTGTTTGGTTTCCGGAATACGAAATGTCGTAACGACTTTTCCTTCGTTTTTCGGAAAAATCGGGTGCATAATTATTTTGTAGGGAGGTTCAACCTCGTTCAACCAAATATATCCGGCATCGCCGAAACGAATTTGACGAATATTTTCAACCGTTAGTCGTAAGAAATTTGATAAAATAATTTTTCCGGCAACATCTTCGTCAGACATCCCCATAGCTTCGCCTGCGGCAAGCGACATTTCGTGTGCTTGCTCAATCATGCGGTAGGCATTGGTAACGTAATCTTTAAGTTGGATTTGGCTGATTTCGCGTTGTTCTAAACGATAAAGCTCAATACTTTCTTTGGTTTTTCTGCGGAAATCGTAGATGGAGTACGCCGTTATAGCCACAATCGTTATCAAAACTGTGATACTGGTAATAAGCGGTAATTTGGTTCTGATTTTCATGCAGACGCGAAATTATTGCATTTTTTTTGAAACCCGAAAGATATAAATATTTTTTTGATTCGTAAATTTTTATTTACAAATTTGACTTCGGATACCATAAATACAAACATTGTACCTAATTTCAAACATTAACTTTATAAGTTATGAAGTAGCCCGAAAAGCCGCTTTTCTGATATTTTATAAAAATTATACTATCATCGGGAATAAATTATGATTGCAAACGGATATAAGTAGCTTACTATCAAATGTTTAAATCAGTTTAAAGTATCCACTCAATATCGTATGGTAAATTTAGCTTTGTCAAAGTTTTTAAAAATTTATATGTTCTTAAAATCAACATGTTACGATTTTTCAAACACAACTTTGACAAAGCTCTATTATACTTTTTTGAGTGGATACAATTTAAACATTCAACTTTAAACCGTAAACTGTAAACTGTAAACTGTAAACAGTATAGTTACATTATCAAATCAGCAAATCTCGAATTTTCATTTTCCCAAATTATACTTATAACTTAACATTTTGTAGTATAATTTTGCGGCTAAAAATTCAGAGGCTTTGTGTCCGACTATTGGCGCGAGTTCTACGAGGTCGAAACCTACAACTTCCTTTTGCTCAAATACTTTTCTGAGATATTGGATTGTTTGATTCCAAAGCAATCCTCCCGGTTCGGGTGTTCCTGTTCCGGGTAAAACAGCCGGGTCAAAAACGTCTAAATCTATGGTGATATAGACTTTATCTGACATTAAATCAATAGATTGTTGCATCCATTGATTTTGTCCGTATATGTTTTCAGCGAAAAAGCATTTTGCAGGGTTTAGATATTCCTTTTCGCAACTGTCCATACTTCGTATCCCGACTTGAATCAGATTTGTATGCTTTGACGCATCGTGCAAAGCGCAGGCATGATTGTACGGCGTGCCGTGATAGTCCTTACGCAAATCGGCATGTGCATCGAGTTGCAACACAGTCAGATTATCATATTTTTCGTAAAATGCTCTGATAATTCCGATGCTGACAGAGTGTTCACCGCCAAAACTTGTCAGGAATTTTCCTGTTGCTAAATGTTTTTTACTTGCTTGATAAACAGCATTGTACATAGCTTCCGGCGAAGTATTTTCACGAATTTCGGGAACAATAAATACGCCATGCTCAAAAACTTCGGAATCCGTTTCAATGTCATAGAGTTCCATGTTTTCAGAAGCGTTCAAAAATGCCTGAAATCCTTTGTCTGCGCCCTTACCCCAAGTGCTTGTGCCGTCGTAAGGTATTGATTGTAAAAGAATTGATGCGGTTTCAAACTGTGCATATTTGTCTTCTATGCCTGCATAATTTGTCATGTTTTAATAGATTTGAGTTATGAGATAATATTTGAAAATGAATATTGA
>DYOJ01000739.1 GCA_020720705.1 Acetofilamentum sp. | reverse complement strand
CTTAATGACTACTTAATGACTACTTAATGACTACTTAATGACTATTTTTGACTACAATATGACAATACTTTCGATTGGGAAAAGAGTATAATTGACATAAAATCAAGTATTTATACGTTTTCTTACAGACACTACTTATTATTTACGACTTGTTTTACTCACTGAAAAAATCTCCGTATCATGAAAATACAAGAATTATACGCACTTTATCTAAGACATCCGAATATTTCGACTGATTCACGAACCGTGAAACCCGGTTGCATCTTTTTCGCGCTCTCGGGTGTGAATTTTGACGGGAACGCCTATGTTCATTCAGCACTTGAACAAGGTGCAAGCTTTGCTGTAAGTAACAGTCGAGAACTGAGTGAGTCTGATTCTCGAATCATCTATTCCGAAGATACTTTGCTGACTTTGCAGACTTTAGCAAAATTTCATGTCGAACAACTCAATATCCCGATACTTGCAATTACGGGAACAAACGGAAAAACAACTACCAAAGAATTGATAGCAAGTTGTTTATCTAAAAAATACACAGTCGGGTTTACGCAAGGAAATCTTAATAATCATATCGGAGTTCCGCTCACAGTATTGAGCTTTGGAAAGGATACGCAAATAGGTGTGGTCGAAATGGGCGCCAACCACCAATACGAAATTGATACTTTGTGCCAAATAGCACAGCCCGGTTTCGGATTAATTACAAATATCGGCACAGCTCACATCGAAGGTTTTGGTTCGCAGGAGATTATCGTTAAAACCAAAACAGAACTCTACCGCTATATTCAACATTACGGAGGCATAATCTTTCAAAATTCTGACGATGAACTTTTGCTTGCCAACACTGTGAACAATGTTGAACGACATTGCTATTCGCAGAATATGAATACAGGTGTTACCGGAAAAATTCTACATGAAAATCCGTTTGTCGAAATTGAAATTTCGTATCCTATCGGCGACCAAAAATTAGTCGTAAAGACGAAACTTGTCGGTAAATACAACGCATACAATTGTTTAGCAGCCTCCACGGTTGCAAATTATTTTGGGGTGCCTCTTCCCGAAATTCAAGATGCCTTAGAAAACTATACCCCTAAGAATAATCGCTCGCAACTACTTAAAACCGAACGCAATACCTTAATTTTGGATGCGTATAACGCCAACCCGACTAGCCTCTCGGCGGCTTTGGAGACTTTGCACAATATTAAGGCTTTGCGTAAGGTTGCTATTATCGGAGATATGTTGGAACTCGGAGAAATTTCAGCCCGAGAGCATCGTTCTGTTTTGCAAAAAGCTGTTGAGTATCAGTTTGACACCATTATTACTGTTGGCGAGCGATTTGCGGCTCATGCCGGCGATTTGCATATTCTCAATTTTGCCAATGCTCAGCAATTATCCGAATTCCTGTCTCAAAACAAACTCTCCGACAGTTTGATACTCTTGAAAGCCTCTCGCGGAATCGGTTTGGAGGCTGTTGTCGGAGAATT
>DYOJ01000738.1 GCA_020720705.1 Acetofilamentum sp. | reverse complement strand
AAATTTCTAATGAACATGACCTGAATGAGCATCTAACGCACCTGATGACTGTGCAAGTTTCACAAGCATAGCACCTTTTGAAATAATCCTTTCGGTTTGTAGTAATCCTGATGTAATTTCGGTTTTGATACCGTCTGAAACACCGATTTTTATTTCTCGTTTTTCAAACAACTCGGGTGTAATTTGAACAAACACAAAATAATTTCCTTGTTCTTCTAAAAGTGAGGTATTTGGAACGGTTACAGCTTGTGAATTTGTAAGTGTTTTTAAATAAATTTCAACAAAAGTTCCTTGCACAAAACTTCCTTTGTTATCAATTTGTAAATTAACCGGTAACAAATAATTATCTTCACTTGCCGATTTTCCGTAAGACAAAACTTTTCCGTTCAGTTCTTCAAAAGTGTAAGTTTTATTATCGTATAAGGTCTTGATATTTGCAGAATTAATTGATGATAAAACACTTATATATTGTTGTTGCACAAAAGCATTTAACACAAGAGTTTGATTTTGCGAAATTGTAATAAGTGCTTGTCCTGCCTCTACATACTGCCCGTTTGAAACAAAAATTTGCTTTACAAACCCCGACATTGAACTTGTAATGCTCTGACCTGTTGCACTAAAATTGTTAATTAAATTTTCGTAAACCGCTTTTGTGTTTTGATACAAATTTTTAGCGGTTTGCAATTCTTTTTCAGAAACAATTTTATCTTTTGCAAGTTCTATGTGTCTGTTATAATCTGCCTCAGCGTTTTCAAAATTGCTTTTTGCCTCAGCAAGTTTTACCGTAATATTATTTTCGGACATTCCGCTTGAAGAAATTGCAAACAATTTTTGACCGGATGTAACATTATTACCTTCAAGAAGATTGAAATTAGAAAATACAATAACTCCGCTCGTTTTTGCAGAAATTACAGTTTCGTTTCCTGTTGAAGATTGTATTTTTGCAACCGTTTTTATAACTTGTCCAAAAGGTTCTTTGTTTGGAAGTTCCGTTTTAAAATCAATTTTCCACGATTGCTCTTTGGTAAAAACTACAGTATTAACTTTTGATACTTCTTCTTGTGAGTGTTCATGTGCCTCGCTGTGATTTGCATAAACTGTAACATCTGAAATTGTAATTATTGAAGTATCAATTTTGAAAGTTAAAGTTCCTTTACCTGCTGTTTCGGGTGAAATATCAAAACTGTAAATTCCTTTTCGTGTCGGATTGTCAAGCGTTTGTTTTACTTCTTTTCCGTTAATTGTAAGAATTATGGAAACTGCACCTGTATCAAGTGCTTTAAAATTAGGTAGTTTTGAGAGATGAGATAAAACATTTGCTTTTTCACCAACTACAAAAGCGTCTGCCTCCGCAAACAGTTCGTAACTAAAATTGTATGCAGTATATTGAACCTTCACTTCTTCGTGTTCGTTCTCATGAGTGTCTGTATCTTGATTTTTGTTGCAACTTGCTACTGCAAAAGCAAGAAATGCAAACAG
>DYOJ01000737.1 GCA_020720705.1 Acetofilamentum sp. | reverse complement strand
TAAAGTTTTTAAAGTTCATAAAGTTTTTTTTTAGTTTTATTTAGTGTGAACGTATTTGATTTGTTGCTCAGGCTGTTGCGACTAAATTTTGTATCTGGATGACAGAGCTATGCAGATTTGTGTTTATTCAATCGTAACCGAAGAACAGATGAATGTTCAATAACGAATGATAAAGGAACAAACGAATTTGCCATTGTTCCGGATAATCTACATTATTACAATACTTTAACGTTTACAAAAATGAAAAAAATTAGCGTTTGACATTCAACATTGGTTATTCTTCGGTTGGATATTTAATTGTGCAAAAAAGAGATTTTACCATACGATATTGAGCGGATACTAAATTTTCACTTTCGATTCGGGCAAAATTCCTGTAATTACGTGTTTTTGATGTTTTATGGTCGGGTTGAAACGCAAATCCAAAACTTCTAACTTTTTGAGTTTCAATACTTGATACGGCACATCTTGCAAATCGTTGTGTTTTAAGATTAATTTTTTTAGTAAATATAATTCGCCGATTTGTTCCGGAATTTCGGTCAATCGGTTATTTGAAACGTCAAGTTGCTGTAAACTACGCATTTTGCCGATTTCTTTCGGTATTTCTGCAATCTTATTATTTCCCAAATAAAAAACTTCCAAACTGCGCAAGCGTTTAATTTGCGGCGGCAGGGTAGTGATAAGGTTTTCCTCTAACCCTAAAACTTTTAAATTTGTAAGTTTCCCAATTTCCGGAGGAACTTTATAAATTCGGTTTCCCGCAAGTGCCAACGTTGTAAGCCCTTCCATATCAGATACTTCTCTGATAACTTGCCGTCCCCAAATACGTTGATTGTAACTCAAATCCAGGAATTTCAGCGTTTTAATATTGCTGAACGAATCCGGCAAAAATTGTATGTGATTGCCCTCCAACGATAAATATTCGAGGTTCGGAAATCGAAACACCTCGGGCGGAAGTGCGGTATAATCGCGGTATGTGAGAAAAAGAACTTTGACTTTCGACGGCTCGTGCAAGGCTTCAGCCATATCCATATACACTTTTTCCTTCATCAGTGCAATTTGTTCCATCAGCACATCGCGCGGTGTATTTTTTTTTGTTTCTTGGGCGTACGTTACTTTGAATGTCAGCACGATAGCCGTCATTGTCAGGAGAAAAATATGTATATGTCTTTTTATGAGCATGTATCTTTTCTATTCTCTAACAAAAATGATGCAAAAAAATACGCTCGGTACGGGAGCGCATCCTTTTTTTCTATTTCTGTGCAACTTATCCGTGGTTTGAGAAGTATTTCATAAACTGTGCGCGTTCGTAAATCGACGAATCTTTTACGGTTTTATAGCTCATGTAGCCTTTAAAATCGTCAATGGTTTCAAACGATTTTTCTGTCATCCAAGCGTCCAAGCCATCGAGCATTCCGCCCACAACATCTAATGTCATGTCAAGTCTCTTCTGACGTTTCCATGTCCTATCGGACGATGGAA
>DYOJ01000736.1 GCA_020720705.1 Acetofilamentum sp. | reverse complement strand
AAGATGCAACAGAACGCTTTGAAATTGAAGTCGGCGGAAATGTCGGTATCGGTACAAGTAATCCTGCATATTTATTAGACGTTAACGGAAATGCAAATATTACAACAGATTTAAATGTCGTAGGCGATGCTTATTTAAACGGTGGTTCAATCATAGGCGATGCAGCGGCAGATATCATTTTAGTCGGCGGAACTTCAACATTTTATGAACCCGTAACCATCGGAGATAACGGCGGAACGGACGGACAATTAATTCTCTATTCCGAGCAAGGGGCAACAGATTATACGTTAAGTTTTAATCCGAATGCGGCTATGACACAAAATGTTGCTTTAACTTACCCCGCCGATGACGGAACAATCGGGCAAGTGCTCACAACAGACGGAAGCGGGAATTTATCGTGGTCAAATGCCGGAGGAAGCGGCGACTTTTCAAACAACGGCGACAATGCCGGTGCCAACAGGACAATCGGGAATAATGACAATTTCGCTCTCGGAATAGAAACCAACGGAACAACAAGAATACATATAGAAAATTCCGGAAATGTCGGTATCGGTACTGATAATCCGGATGCTAAATTACATGTGATTTTAGCCGGAACACCTTTGACACAATATGCCGGAACAGTAGCGGCATTTCAACAAAATAATGCCGTTGGCGATTGGGCTAGAATTTCAATTGTCGGCGGAAACGCAGGAGCAAGTATTATTGACTTTGCCGATGCCGACTTGCAAAATAACGGTACACTTAAATACGACCATACAAATAATTTTTTAAGTTATAATTATTATAATGGTTCTACCGAAACTGAAATTTTAAGAATTGAAGATTACGGTTATGTTGGTATCAGAACAAATAACCCTACTGAAATATTAGATGTAAACGGGGCTGTTAGAATCGGAAATACAACAAATACAAATGCCGGTGCAATTCGTTGGAGCGGAACTAATTTTGAAGGCTACGACGGATCCAATTGGGTAAGTCTTACGGCATCAGGTGGTAATTGGACTTTAAGCGGAAGCAATATATACCGAAATACCGGAAATGTCGGAATCGGTGTTGTTGCACCTGCCGAAAAATTAGATATTGTAGGAAATTTGAAACTTTCCGGCACGGCAAACGTTGGAACCGAAGTGAACAGAACCGCACAAGGTACTGCCGATTTAATTCCGATAGCTTACGGAGTTGTGAGCAGCACCGGAACAATTACCAATGCAGGAACAGGAAATTGGTCTGTTACATCTTCTTCTACAGGCATATATGACATAACAATCACATCTGAAACATACATAAGTGATAATTATATGACACAAATAACGCCTCGATATTTGAATACATCAACAGGGGCTAACTATGTCAGAGCTGCAAGTTTTGGAGATAACGGAGGAAAATTAAGGATTCATATTAAAGACGGAGTGGGTACTTTCAGCAATACAACTTTTCATTTTATTGTATATAAACAATAAAAACCGGCACCGTACA
>DYOJ01000735.1 GCA_020720705.1 Acetofilamentum sp. | reverse complement strand
AATTGACTCCGAAAACCGCTTGTGGATAGGCACCTCCAACGGCGTGTGTTACATTCAGGGCGATTCTCTTTACACCTGTTCGATTCCGGAAAACCGAAACACCTCCATTCGCGATATTTTTCAGGATTCACAAAATAACTTATGGATTTGCACCTCAACCGGCGGCGCATACAAGTATAAAAATTCGGAAATCGAAATTTATGACAAATCCAACGGCTTGACAAGCAATTGGATAACCTACATCAACGAAGACCGCGACGGAGCAATTTGGATTGGCACAAACCGGTTCGGTTTTGAAAAACTGACATCCGATTCCGTTACGCAATACGCCTACACAGATGCGGAAGAGTTCAGCTCTGCCTGCTTTTTTCCGGATAACGATGCGGTTTGGATTTGCGAGTTTCGAAACGGATTTTTGAAATACAGGGATGGAAAATTTTACCGCTTTCATTTTTCGCCCTCAAAAATGGAAAGTGTTTACAAAATCGTAAAATCTGGCAACACGATTTGGTTAGCCGATTACGAATCCGGTTTGTATAAACTAAAAAACAACAAATTAACCTTTTACGAAACAAATTCCGGCGCAGAACAGCTTGCCGTGTATGATATTTTGCTCGACCATAATTCAAATTTGTGGGCAGGCACATTGTTTAGCGGAATTTTCAGAATTGACAATCCGATGTTTGAAATTTTTAACCTCAACAATTCTGTGTCGCCATACATGTGCGAAGGCTTTGTGTACGACAATGACAGTAGTTTATGGGTGCTTCCAAACGGCGATAATCTTCTGAAAATCAATAGAAAAATAGAAAATATTCATTCCGTTTCAGAATACTCGAGCGGCTATTTTTGGGATGCCGTTTTTACAACATCCAATCAACTGTGGGCAACATGGATAGGCATGGGAATTTTCACGATTCAGGACAATAATTATGTATTTCATAAATTCAATGAAAATAATTATTTCTATGATTTACAGTTAGTTGGCGATAGTTTGATGTATGCATCCTCCTTAGATTTGGGCTTAATCAAATACGATTTCAAAGATTTTTATGTCCTAAACACCGATTGCGGACTTTCTACAAACAACATCGAATTTTTGTTTCTTTCAAATTCAAACGAACTCTGGATTTCGGCAGTAAATAACGGCATAAATATCCTGAAAGACAATAAGATAGCTAAACTTTCGACCGCGAACGGATTGAACTCAAATTCGGTAAGTTTTATCATGCAAGACACATATTCCCGAATCTGGGTGGCAACGGAAAACGGCATAAATCTCATTTTTGACAATAAAATATACGAAATTACGACTGCAAACGGCTTAATTTCCGATAAAACAAAATCTGTTTTGCAATATTCCGACAGTATTTTCTGGATTGCAACCGACAAAGGCTTGTCAAAAATTGAATTTTCGGACACACAGAATTTCAAAATAATAAACTTTGATGCAAATTTTGGAAAATACCTAAACACTTTCCT
>DYOJ01000734.1 GCA_020720705.1 Acetofilamentum sp. | reverse complement strand
ATTTAGATACAAATTGCTTAATTTCAATTTGTTACAATTGAATCAAATAACTTCCTATCAAGCATTAAAATCATTATAAACCATCAACCCTAAACCCTAAACCCTAAACCCCAAACCCCAAACCCCAAACAGTGCAACTAACAACCCCTAATTCCGAACTCATGAGTGATATAATTTTAATATCTTGAAAATCAAAAAGAAATAACAAATATGGATACAGTACTTAGCGGAATCCGCTCAACCGGAAATTTGCATCTCGGAAATTATTTTGGAGCAGTTCGCAATTTTGTGAAAATGCAGTCCGATAACAATTGCTATTTCTTTATTGCAGATTATCACTCACTTACCACATATCCGACTCCGGAAAACTTACATAACAATGTAAAAATGGTGCTGGCTGAATATCTCGCATCAGGATTAGACCCTGAAAAATCAGCCATTTTTGTTCAAAGCGATGTTCCGGAAATTCCTGAATTTTATCTGCTGCTTGCCATGAACGCTTATGTCGGTGAGCTTGAGCGCACAACAACATTCAAAGATAAAATACGAACCCAACCCGAAAATGTTAATGCCGGTTTGCTCACCTATCCGGTATTGATGGCGGCAGATATTCTGATACACAATGCCGATAAAGTTCCTGTCGGTAAAGACCAAGAGCAAAACCTTGAAATGGCACGAAAATTTGCACGCCGTTTCAATCACATGTATAAAGTTGAATACTTTAAAGACCCCGAACCCTACAATTTTGGCGAAGACCTTGTGAAAGTTCCCGGATTGGACGGCACCGGGAAAATGGGAAAAACCGCCGGCAACGGTTTGTATCTGATTGATGACGATGCCACAATACGCAAAAAAGTGATGCGAGCCGTAACCGATACCGGTCCTACGGAACCGAACTCGCCGGTTGCAGAACCTATCCGTAATCTATTTACTATCATGGAATTAGTTTCAACTCCGGATACACTTTTGTTTTTTAAAGAAAAATATTCCGATTGCACAATTCGGTACGGAGACCTTAAAAAGCAACTCGCCGAAGATATTGTCCGATTCATTAAACCTATCCGCGAGCGAATTACAGATATTATCAGCGATGAAGACTATTTGCGAAAAGTAGCAAGACTTGGGGCGGAGAAAGCCCGCACAAGTGCTTCAAAAACACTGAAAGACGTTCGACAAATCATCGGTTTTCGCACATTTTAATTAAAAATAATTTGTGAGTCCGCACCGAAAAGTATTTTAACAGAATTATTCTGAAATCTACATTTGTAAATTTCTGATATTCAATTGATTACAAAAAGTAAATTCGTAATAATTCGTGAATTAGTGGTCAATTTCGACTTTTCGGAGTGGACTCATAAAAAGACATTAATTCAAACAATGTAACAAAATATAAATCATGTTGTTATACCTTGTTTTCGCACTCTGTAAAAAACATAGAAATTAGTCTAAATGAAAAGATTTTTGAACAAAGTTTTGCTTTCCT
>DYOJ01000733.1 GCA_020720705.1 Acetofilamentum sp. | reverse complement strand
ATGTCTGTGCGTTTAGGTCATCAGGTTCGTCGAAGTTTTGTCTTTTCGTCAAGTCGCTCGCAATCTTCAATTTCATCGCTCACATCAATGACCTGAACAATCAGACAGTAACTCCCAAATCATCTGGCACTTCGTTATCAACTTTTCACTAATCTACCTGTTTGCATATTGCCTACTTTTTCGCCACTAATTTATCAAATTTTCTCAAAACCATCAACGTATTTTTGAAATTTCTTTTCGTGTTTTTCATTCATTTCATTTCTCCAAGCTTTCAAAGCTCTGAAAATCTGTCAATTCACACAAAACTTTCATATCATTTTTTCAGAGTTCTCAGCTCTTTCGTTTATTTTCAAAAACCAAAACATACTCAAAATCAATCAGTCTGTACGCTTGACCCATTTGTAAATTCAGTCAATTCGTTTCATTCTTTTCAAAATCCACTTTTTTATTTCTTCGAAATCAATTCTCTGCGAGTTGTAAGATTTCATTATTTTCTCTTCAATCTGTGTTTTGAAGTTTGTATTGCAATTTGTAGCTAACGGACAGCGGTATGTTTTTGTTGCCGATTTCGGAGTACGTCACTGTCAAGCTACGATGAAGTTTGAAGCGAGCCACAGTCGTTGATTACAGCACTATCTCGGCAATAAAATATACCGCATGTTGTGTGTATGTGCTTTTTCATTTCAATACAATCTAAAATTTATGTCTTGTTCTTCACTCCTGTCAACACAGTTTTTGCTATATTTCTTATATAATTCTCCATATTTTTTCATTGCGTCAATCGCAGCCTTATCGCATTCAGGCGATAAACTTTGAACAATCGAAATATTGTCAATAGTACAATCAATATTTATATGAAATCTGATTTTCACTGTTCCTTGTATCCCATTTTCTTGTGCAATGTTAGGATAAGAAATATTAAATCTTATAAATGGTTCAAGTTGAATATTATTATCATAGTCATAGCGTTCTGTAACCATTCCTTTTTCTTTGTATGTCAACCAAATTCCTATTTTTTTGTTATTGTCATAATCAAAACTCTTTACTTTTTCATTGCCATTATACGTGTCCCAAATACCAACTTTTTTCCCATTTGAATATTTTCCTGAATCCATTTCTGTTTTATTTACGAACTCAATCCAAACGCCGTCTTTTTTCCCATTAATATAATTTCCCCTTTCTTTAATAAAATCGTCTTTCTTTTTTATTCCATTTTTAATTAACGATTCGTCATTGTCTGAATAACGAAAATATAAGATATATTCACCATGTTTTATATTCTTGTCAGATTTTAAGACATAAAATGATTCCGAAATTTGTTTTGAATTGTCAAATTTCTTTTCAATCTTTTTTACATCCTGACAAAAACTGTAAGATGCAAAAACAATCAATAATATTGTCAGTACTTGTCTTTTCATAGCATTACACACAACGGTCTGCCGTAAACGCAGGGCGGGATTTATTGCTCTGAACTGTCATTTGGCT
>DYOJ01000101.1 GCA_020720705.1 Acetofilamentum sp. | reverse complement strand
CAGATTTTTCTATTAATAACCGCTAAGCGGCTTATCGGAGTGGTCTCAATAATATATTTGATAGCGGTTTAGTATAAAATATAGATTTACAATATTTTATAGTCTGCTGTCTGCAATCTGATGTCTTAAATCTATTACAGCAAAATTACTATTCGGTCAGAATATGGCTTAATAATTCCATTGTTGTTTGACCTTCTGTCCATGCATATTGGTAAAAACCGTCCTCGCCAATCAGGAATAATCTACTGTCGAATGCGATAACATCTTTAGCGTGAATATCCGAAAATTCTTGCAAAATTAGAATATTTTCAGGGTTGCTTACATCATAAACCTTTAAACCGGCGGTACCGTCGCACACAAATAAGGTGTTACCGTTTGCACCAAGCCCATAAGGGTTCGTAAGCGGATATGAATTTACAAAACGCGGATTGGTAATTGCGCTGATATCAATAATGTCCAATTGGTTTACGCCTCCGCCACACATGCTGCCTTCGCGCAGGGTTACGTAGGCATAATCGCCCTCGACAGCTACAGGGTCGCAACTTTGAATATGCTCAAACGATGAGATTTCAACCGGATTTTCAGGATTTGCAATACTGTAAACAACCATACCGGTTTCGGTGCCGGAGAAAATGAAATTTTTGTGAACAAATAAGGTCTCGGAGACTCTCCATGTGTTTAATTCTCTGACAAAACTCGGAGCATCGGGAGCAGAAATATTAAAAACCTTTAAAGTACTGTTGTGAACCGAATAGATGTAATTGTCATACAGCACAATACGAGCCAACGAACCCGAAACACCTGAAGAGTTGCCGTCATCCATTGCTTCGGCATCAACTTCATCTTTATAAATCGGTAAAATACTTCCTCTCCAAGTATATTCTTCTTCCTGAGTAACTTCTGCGATTGTCCAACCGGTAACCACACCTTTAGTTTCATCAATTTCAGCAATCGGAAAATCCGGGTCGAATTCCGGCAAAGCATACGGAAAAACATTCTCAATGCGCGTTACCGCCGTAATATTGTTTAAATCGCTGATATTTAAGACGACTAAATCAATATAACTATCGGCATAGAGGCGGTCGTTTTTGATAACAATATCCACATTCCCGGGTATCTCGATAAACGTTAAAACCTGCGGATTTCTTGGGTCTGAATTGTCTATTACATGTACTCCTTCCAATAACTCATTGATAAAGATATAGTTATTGTAAAAATACATTTTACCCGTATTTTTGAGTGTTCGCACCGGACTTTGTTTTACGGCACTACGAAACTCCGTGTAACTCATGTATTCCGGCTTATTGGCAGTGAACGTTTTTGTCGAGCTGACTTTATCCACGCAAGCGAAATTTCCGAACATTAATGTCCCAAATATCAGCACAATGCCGATAGAATTTATTGATTTCATATTGTTAATTATTATACAAATTACAGATGTAAAAATACGCAAACGTTGCTTATAAAACAAGGCTTATTTTTAATAATTGTCAGCATATTTATCAGGAAAATCTATTATTGATGATAATTCAACGTAACTTGTTGTAATCTAACAATTTGTGCCTATTGTCTAAGGTCATATATCTAAATTCTGACGAAGTAATGTGTTTTTAAGTGTTTCAATAAAAAAATATTTCGGAATCGGTGATATTTAACTACCTTTGCACCCGTAAAAAAATACACAATTATCGAATGATAACAGTTTCTAATGTTGCGTTACAATATGGTAAACGCGTTTTGTTTCAGGAAGTAAACCTAAAATTTTTGCCGGGTAATTGCTACGGCGTTATCGGAGCTAACGGCGCAGGAAAATCAACATTTCTGAAAATATTGAGTGGAGAAGTTGAACCAAATAAAGGTGATATCTCGTTTGGCAAAGACGAACGTCTGTCAGTGTTAAAGCAAGACCACTTTGAGTTTGACGAATTTACGGTACTCGAAACCGTTTTGCGCGGGCACGAAAAACTCCTGAAAATCAGAAATGAAAAGGATGCACTCTATGCAAAAGAAGATTTCAACGAAGAAGACGGTGTACTTGCCGCCGAGTTGGAAGAAGCTTTCGCACACATGGATGGCTGGAATGCAGAAAGCAATGCCGCAATTTTATTAAGCGGACTTGGCATCAAAGACCATTTGCATCAAAAATATGTAAAAGAACTCAGCGGGAAAGAAAAAGTCAAGGTTCTTTTGGCACAAGCTCTTTTCGGAAAACCCGATAACTTGCTTTTGGACGAACCGACAAACGACCTCGACTTGGAATCCGTCACGTGGCTCGAAAAATATCTTTCCGAATTTGAAAATACCGTCCTTGTTGTTTCCCACGACCGCCACTTTTTAGATGCCGTGTGCACGCACGTTGTGGATATTGATTTTAGTCGTATCGAATTGTTTGCCGGAAATTACAGTTTCTGGTATGAATCGGGGCAACTTGCACTCCGCCAGCAACAAGCTCAGAACAAAAAAGCCGAAGAAAAAAAGAAAGAGCTTCTCGAATTTATTGCACGCTTTAGTGCCAATGTGGCAAAATCAAAACAAACGACAAGCCGCAAAAAAATGATTGAAAAGCTCAATATCGAAGAAATTAAACCATCGTCGAGAAAATATCCCGGTATTGTATTCACAATGGAGCGCGAAGCCGGAAATAATATTCTGAAAGTCGAAAATCTCAGCTTGAAAAATCAAGACGGCAAATATTTATTTAAAGACTTGAATTTCACTGTTGAAAACAACGACAAAATCGCCTTTCTTTCACGCGAACCTCGAGCAATGACTGCATTGTTTGAAATCCTAAACGGACATCTACAACCGGATTCCGGAACTTATGAATGGGGACAAACTATAACAACAAGTTATTTACCCATAGACAATAACGAGTTTTTCCAAACCGACTATAATCTATTGGATTGGTTGGCTCAATACTCATCGGATACTCATGAACTATATCTGCGCGGATTTTTAGGCAAAATGTTATTTTCCGGCGAAGAAGTGTATAAAAAAGCAAACGTGCTTTCGGGAGGCGAAAAAATGCGCTGTATGATAGCTCGCATGATGCTCAAAAATGCAAATGTCATTATCCTTGATTCTCCTACGAACCATCTTGATATTGAGTCTATTCAGGCGTTCAACAACCGACTGATGCAATACAAAGGAAACGTTTTACTTACCTCACACGACCATGAGTTTATACACACAGTTTGCAACCGAATGATAGAACTCACACCGCGAGGAACGATAAATAAACTTATGGAATACGACGACTATATTTCAGACCCCGAAATTGCAATCTTAAGAGAGAAATTATATGCAGAATAGACTGCGGTAACAATGTTTTTTAATCATTGCAAATCACGATTTCGAAATTCATAATCACGATCTTTTGCAAATACATCAAAAAATCTGTTTTCAGGAGATAATAAAAACATGATAAACTCAAATTTTGATTATTTTTGCAACTCGGATATTTTAAAATCCTCCAAAATATTAACATGAACAATACATCAAACGAATTATTACAAGCTATTTACGAAGGCATTTTTGAACGACGCGGAAGCAACGTTACCTGCCTTGACTTCTCAAAAAACAGAAATGCTCTTGCCGATTATTTTGTAATTTGCGAAGCACAATCAGACCGGCAAGTTGCCGCAATTGCAGATTCCATCCAAGAATTTGCTTTCAAAAAAGTCTCTGAAAAAGCCTCATATTCAGAGGGTTATGAAAATGCTCAATGGATATTACTTGATTTTACTGACGTGGTTGTTCATGTATTTCAAACTGAATACCGCGAATTTTATAACCTCGAAGGATTGTGGGCTGATGCCGATATTACACGTATCGAAGAGCCTAAATCTCCGCTTATTAACTCTTAATTGAAAAATTATGTCCGATAATAATCTAAATAACGAACCTAAAAATAAACTTCCTAAACGCGAACAATCAAACGGAAACAAAAATACGATATGGATTTTTATCGCCATTGGTGTCGGTTTTTTGATTCTGCAGTTTATTTCCATGAAAGAAAACTTAGTGCAGATTGATAATACACGTTTTGAAAGCCAATTAATGACCTCAGGAGACGTTAAGAAAGTAGTCGTTGTCAATAAAGAACGTGTGGAGGTGTTCCTGAAAGAAGAAAGCCTCAGCAAACCTGAATATGCAGACGATTTAAAGAAAGTCAATTCCGGTGCGGTCATGACGGGCGAGTCGGCTCAATTCTTTTTTACAATCGGAGATGCCGGAGACTTTAGTGAACAATTGCGGGATAGGTTTGAAAAAAATCCGGATATCGAACCCTTTCCGGTATCTTATGAAACCCGTACAGATTTTATGCGCGAAGTTTGGGGCTGGATTTTACCCCTTGCAATAATTATTGCCGTTTGGATATTCATTTTCAGACGTATGGGAGGCGGCGCCGGAGGCATGTTTAGTATCGGTAAATCTCGAGCGAAATTATTTGATAACGAAAAAACACAGATTAAAATAAATTTCAATCACGTTGCCGGTTTAGAAGAGGCAAAAATTGAGATTCAAGAAATCGTAGATTTTCTCAAGAATGCAGAAAAATATACAAAACTCGGCGGAAAAATTCCCAAAGGTGCATTGTTAGTAGGACCTCCCGGTACGGGAAAAACCTTGTTAGCCAAAGCTGTAGCCGGTGAAGCAAAAGTTCCGTTTTTTTCCATGTCAGGCTCCGATTTTGTCGAAATGTTTGTGGGTGTAGGAGCGTCTCGAGTGCGCGACCTTTTCACGCAAGCTAAAGCAAAAGCACCTTGTATTATTTTTATTGACGAAATTGATGCTATCGGTCGTATGCGCAGCAGAGGCATGAGTATGGGGTCCAACGACGAGCGTGAAAGTACATTGAATCAATTGCTTACAGAGATGGACGGCTTCGATACGAATAACGGAGTTATTATACTTGCAGCAACAAACCGTGCAGATGTGCTTGACCCTGCGTTGCTTCGTGCCGGACGTTTCGACCGACAAATCCATGTCGAATTGCCGGACCTTACCGAACGCGAAGAGATTTTTAAAGTGCATCTTGCACCGCTTACAAAAGCTGAAGACCTTGATATTGGCGAGTTGGCTAAGCAAACACCCGGTTTTTCGGGAGCAGATATTGCAAATGTTTGTAACGAAGCTGCCCTCATAGCAGCCCGCCGCGAACGCGAAACCGTTGGTAAGCAGGATTTTTTAGATGCCGTGGACCGTATTATCGGCGGTTTGGAGAAAAAATCAAAGATTATCACAAAATCCGAGAAGCGAACCATTGCCTATCACGAAGCCGGACACGCTACCGTAAGTTGGAAACTTGAACACGCACATCCGCTCATTAAAGTAACTATCGTACCGCGCGGACAAGCACTCGGAGCCGCATGGTATCAGCCGCAGGAACGCCAGATTACGACACGCGAACAGTTGCTTGACGAAATGTGCGCAATATTAGGCGGTAGAGCCTCCGAAGAGATTAATTTCCATAAAATTTCTACCGGCGCACTCAATGACCTCGAACGTGTAACCAAACAGGCTTATGCCCTAATTTCGTATTACGGGATGAGCGACAAAATCGGAAATATCAGTTTTTTTGATTCAGAAGGCAGAAGTGAGTATTCGTTCCAAAAACCTTTCAGCGAAAAAACCGCAGAACTGATTGACAGCGAGGTAAAAGCATTAATTGATGCTCAATACGAACGTGCTAAACAAATTCTGAGTGATAATAAAGCCGGTATGATTGAGCTTGCTGAATTGTTACTCGAGCGTGAGGTTATCTTTACGGATGATTTGGAAAAAATATTTGGTAAACGTGAATACGACGGCGAATACGAGGATGAGGTGAAACGCATTAGAAATCAACAAGTTGAACGAATGAAAGAACGCGAGCGTATCAAATTGGAAGATGAAGAAAAAGCAAATAATGAGGAGGAAGACAATTCCTACAAAAAGAAAAAATAGTCAAAAGTTTTTGCTATTAGTATTGAGTAATGAGTATTGAGTATTGGTATTATTATCGTAAGATATAGATATTCAATAAAATACGAAATTTTTATATTATAAACTAATGTCATGAAATTTTGAAATGACGCTACATCGACCTATGGACGAATGCAGGTCAGTCGAGACTTTCCATCGTCCGATAGAACATGGAAACGTCATAAGGGGCTTGACAAAACATTAATTTAATCTGTTACGATATTTCGATTTGAATATTATTGGAAATTCTGCCAAATTTCATAGAAACTATTAATAACTATTGAGTGATCAATGTATGACAATTGTATGACAATTGTATGACTACTGTATGACAATTGTATGACTACTGTATGACAAAACAATAGACAGAAAAATATCAATAATTAACATAAAATCAATTCTTTAACAACATCTTGTTAGCAGTGTTTATCGTCAAAATTCAAATGCTGATTTCGAAAAATTCACACAGCTTCACATATAGTTTTTGCACAGGTAAGCCCATGACATTGTAATATGAACCTTCAATATGCTCGATACCGACATACCCTATCCACTCTTGGATACCATAAGCGCCTGCTTTGTCAAAAGGTCTGTAAGTATTTGTATAATAGCTAATTATATCCTCGCTCAAAACACTGAATTTGACTTTGGTGGTTTCCGAAAATATAATTTTTTGATTATCGGCAAGCAAACAAACTCCCGTGATAACCTCGTGGGTTTTACCGGACAGCAAGCCTAACATTCGATTTGCATCCTCTATACTTTCCGGTTTATTAAGTATTTGGTTATCAACACAAACTATGGTGTCTGCGGTGATTATGACGGTGTCCGATTTCAAAACTTTGGTATAGGCATCAGCTTTTTTTCCGGCAAGATACTCTGCTGCAACTGAACCTGAAAATCCTTGCGGAATACTTTCGTCAATATCCGGAATTACAAAAATGTCAAATTTAATATCCAACCCGGCGAGCAACTCTTTACGTCTGGGCGATTGCGAAGCTAAAATTAAGTGCTTGTTTGTCAAATATTTATGCAGCATTATTTTTATAATTTGGCAATCAAAGCTTTGATAATTGCGGTCATTTTAGGCTCTGCAATTCCGGCTACGTCCTGCACTTCTTCGTGGGTCGTTTCTTCGCCGTCGGCAGGAGTTGTAACATTGGTTATCACCGACATACCAAAAACACGCATGCCTTGTTGATGGGCAACAATTACTTCAGGCACAGTGGACATCCCTGTGGCATCCGCACCAAAAATTCGGAATAAGCGATATTCTGCGGGAGTTTCCAATGCCGGTCCCGAACTGCCGATATACACGCCTTCTTGCACCGGAATATTGAGTGAATCTGCAATTTCTTTCGCCATTTTTAAATATGTATGGTCGTAAACTTTGCTCATATCCGGAAATCGCACTCCGAATTCGGTTAGATTTTTTCCGCGCAAAGGACTTTCAGGAAAGAAATTGATGTGGTCGCTAATCAGCATTAAATCACCTTGTTTAAAGTTCGGATTCAATCCGCCGGCGGCATTTGAAACCATCAAACTTGTTACACCTAAAAGTTTCATAACCCTTACCGGGAATGTAACCTGCGCCATGGGGTAGCCTTCGTAATAATGAAATCGTCCTTGCATAGCCACAACATTTTTGCCGCCTAATTGTCCGAATATCAGCTTGCCGGAGTGTCCTTCGACTGTCGAAACAGGGAAATTAGGTATATCGGAATACGAAATCGCCACACTATTTTCAATCTTAGTACCCAGACCGCCTAATCCGCTTCCTAATATGATGCCGACTTCGGGGCGTATCGAAATTTGTTGTTTCAGAAACTCTGCCGTTTCTCTGAATTTTTCTGTCATATTTATTTAATTTTAAAGAGCCTGATTTCAATCAAAATACTCTTGTTCGACAAAATTAATATTATTTTTTGTTTTCCGAGAATCAAAGTATAATATTCTGCTTTGAAAGTTGAAAAACAGTATTTTTTCCTGACAAAATTATCTTATGTTGAAAATATTTCTAAAATAATTCGACTTTACGAAGTTAAAGATTTCGGCAAAGTTTGTGCTTAGAATAGT
>DYOJ01000732.1 GCA_020720705.1 Acetofilamentum sp. | reverse complement strand
AAAAACGAGTATAATTAACATAAAATCAAGAATTTATACGTTTTCTTACAGACACCATTTAATAGTTTCTGATAGTTTCATTGTATTTCGACAGAATTTCCCAAAAAAACAAAAAATCGTAAAATAAAATTAATAACCGGTTTTATTCCCGACACAGTTTCATTCTATGATACGGATTTCCAAAAATCAACATAGCTTAACTTGTTATTTTACAACAAGTTAAGCTATGAAATTAAAATCGAAATACAAACGAAATATTATTTATCGTAGTGCATGGTGATACGAGAACCGTACCTGCGGTCTTCCAATTTTTTAGATTCGGTTATCACCGCTTTTGCTCCGCCTGCTTTCACAAAACGAACACAAGCTTCCACTTTGGGGGACATGCTTCCTTCGCCAAAAACACCTTCGGCAATGTATCGCTCGGCATCTGCAACATCCAAAAATTCGAGAATTTCTTGGTCGGGCTTTCTGAAATTCTTGTAGATGTATGGAACATCCGTTAAGATATAGAATTCATCGGCGCCAACTTTTGTTGCCAAAAGGGACGAGGCTTTATCTTTGTCAATCACAGCATCCAAAGGTTCAATCATTCCTTTTTCATCTCGATACACAGGTATTCCGCCTCCGCCGGAAGCAATGACAAGGTTTCCGCTTCGGGCAATTTGTTTGATTGTTTTTATGTTCATAATGTCCAATGGCTCCGGCGATGCAACCACACGTTGCCAAGCATTGTCGGCTTTTGGGCTTGGTTTGAAAGTCCATCCTTTATCGGCTGTCAATTTGTCAGCTTCCTCCTTGGAGTATTGTTTCCCGACACGTTTTGTTAAGTTTGTAAATGCAGGGTCATTTTTATCAACCAAAACTTGCGTAACTATTGTAACTATTTCTTTTTCAATATTTTCCTGTATCAAAATATTACGAAGAGTTCGTTCGAGCATATAACCGATACCGCCTTGTGAGTCTGCCACACAAATATCAAGCGGCATTTGCGGAATGTTGTACAAAGTTTCGCCGGCATCATTGCGCATCAAAATATTTCCTACTTGCGGTCCGTTTCCGTGGCTCAAAATAATATCGTAGCCCTCTTTGAGCATATACACAATATTGCGTAATGTATCTTCCGTGTTTTGTTCTTGTTCTTGAATGGTACCTTTTTCATCGCCGCGGAGTAATGCGTTTCCGCCGAGCGCAATAACAGCTAATTTATTCATATACCCGTATATTTTATTAAAAATGAAAATCTTATGACATCGTTAAATTTTGTTATAAACTTTGATTTTACATGTAAAAAACATAATTGTTTTAGTGCATAGTGTTTGTAAGAAAACGTGTAAATATTTAATATTATGTGTGTTATTGTCATTTTTTCAATCCAATGTTTTGTCATTTGTGGTCATTGAATGGTCAAAAAGTAGTCATTCATTGTTTTTATTTAGTATCAATCGAATTTCCACTGTATTTTCAATCGAATTTCTTAAAACATACTAA
>DYOJ01000731.1 GCA_020720705.1 Acetofilamentum sp. | reverse complement strand
TTAACTCGGAAAGTTTTGGAGCTTTCATTATTGATAAAAAAAGAACCGTTTAAATGCAAACGGTTCGGATGTATAGTGTTATGCCTTAATAGGTTCAGGAGCTTTTCCCAGACGAATCAACATACGGATATGAGAGCCTAAGGCTTCGGACATATTTTTATAAACATTGTATCTGACACCAAATTCATCGGTTGTTTGTTTGACTATCTTCGATAATGCGGGATAATGAACATGACTGATGTGAGGAAATAAATGGTGCTCAACCTGAAAATTCAGCCCACCGACATACCATGTCAAAAGTTTATTATTTTGAGCAAAATCAGCCGTCGTGGCAAGTTGATGCACAAACCAATTTTCATCAATCATATTATCAACCGGAATCGGGAAATCGGTTTTTTCAACCAAATGTGCCAACTGAAAAGTTATAGCAAGAATATACCCTGTAAAATAGTGTATCGTAAGAAAACCGATAAGAAATTGCCACCAAGCAATATCAAGCACAAGAAACGGAATCACAACCATATAGCCGTAATATAACATTTTTGCAATTGTAAGTTTGAGCAGTTCGATGCCGTATTTTCTGTTTTTACCTAAAAATCCGTCTTTATGAAAACGCTTGAGTTGAGCAAAATCAGCGGTAGTTATCCATGCAAAAGTCATTAAACCGTATAAAAAAAACATATAAACATGTTGAAACCGATGAAATTTATGATGCTTTGCGCCTTTGGTAAACCGATACAAAGGGCGAGAACTGATGTCTTCGTCCATGTCTTCGATATTTGTGTAAGTATGGTGTAAAACATTGTGTTGAATTTTCCAATTTAACGACCTTGCTCCGAGAAATTCTATTGATAATCCGAAAAGTCGGTTTACAAATTTGTTTTTGCTGAACGCGCCGTGGTTGGCATCGTGCATATATGCCATGCCTATTCCGGCTGCCGAGATACCCATGAAAGCGGCTATTGCCCACATTATATAAATGTTGAACTGATTACTCAAAATCAAAAAATACCCTGCCAGATACATTGCTGTAAAAAGAACGGCTTTTAAAATCAAACCGAATCCGCCGTATTTTGACCGGTTGTTGGTACTGAAAAAATCATCAACACGTTGTTTCAGTGTTGTCGCAAATTCCTTTTGCGCTTTGTTGTTAAATTTGACTGAGTTTGAACTTATCATAAAATAAAAATAAAAATTAAAAACGATAAATGTCGAAGTTTCTCGTTTTTGTTTTGAAATAATATATCGGTATAAAAGTATGCTAAAAAACAATTCCTACAAAATATATAAAAATCTTATATACAATACTTCGTTAGATTTTAGAATTTAGACGTTAGACATCAGACTCAAATTGCTCAATTCCGGATAGTTACAATCAATCTTACCTTCATAATAGCTGTCGAATCTAATCCGATATAAATCAAAGTCTTATAAAAACAATAAACGAACTATTGATAATCAAAAACTATAACATTTCCAAATTTTCAAATTTTCA
>DYOJ01000730.1 GCA_020720705.1 Acetofilamentum sp. | reverse complement strand
AATAAGCGTCCACGCTTTTCTTTTGCCGGCATAACTTCGTAAAGTAGAACTAATTTCATTTCGGGAAAGCAACTATGCTGATGTCTAAAATCTAAATATAAAGTTACAGTACCCGAGCGACTTGCGCCGATGATTAGGGCTTCGATTTTTCGATTATTCCGCACAATCAAAGTTTAATTGAAAGTTCAAAATGCCCGCCGAGTCCGAGTTCCACTATTTTTTTTAGCGTTGAAAATCGAACTTCTTTGAGATTGTTTTCAATTTTTGAGATGTATGATTTTGTCGTACCGACCCTTTCGGCAAGTTCTTCTTGTGTCAAACCTTTTTCTAAGCGCGCATCGTGAATTAACGTTCCGAGCTTGAAATTTTCGTAGCCGTTTTCAAGCGCATCGCGTTTTTTTTGCCCGACTTCGCCGTAATGTTTGGTTTTAAATTGTTCCAAATTCATTGTATTATTTTCGTTCGTTTTCATATTCTTGCTTGATTTTGAGTGCTTTATCTATTTCCGACTTTGGCGTATTTTGAGTTTTTTTCTGAAAACCGTTTCCTACGATTATTATTTTGTTGTCTTCAAAAAAACAAAAAATTCTGTAAATATTAGAACCAAGTTTCACTCTAATTTCGTATAATCCATCTGAATTTTCGATGTGTTTAAGGTAGATTTCGGGTTTCCGCTCAAGTTCTTCAACAAGAGTTAAAGTCCATATTATCTTTTCTTTAACTTTTTCATTTTGAGCCAGAAAAAAGTCCTCAAAATAATTTTTAAAAAATACGATGGTTCGAAATTTTTCCGACGATTGCATAGCACAAAGATATGAAAAGTTGTCTGATAGTGAAACTTTTTTTGATTATTTTCTTGAAATTTTATTTTTTGATACAATTTTTTGTAAAATATATTCCAAATACCGTTTTTGCACATAATCACCGGCAAAGGGCATGCGTTCAACCGCAATGCGTTGAATATTAGTCGGGACGCTGTCGAGTTTTATGCCGGCGGTGCCGAAGGAGACGGTGTTTTTGAATGTGTGGAAATATTTTAGACTTACCCCATCGTCCGTAAATGGAAAGGCAAAAGTCGGATTTGGAATTTTGAAGGTTTTTGTAATAAAATCTAAACTTTGTTTTGTTTCGTTTATTTGTTCATTTAAAGTGATTTCTGAGTATAATGGATGTGTTGCGGAATGTGCTCCGATTTGAAATCCAAGTTTCTGCAAATCAGACAGTTGTGTGGATGTCATGTAGGGTTTTTGAGTAGCGAGATATTCTTTTTCGTCAATTTCAAGAGTTTTAAAGATTAATTCAAAGGTTTTAGTATCTGAATATTTCAGCGATTTTATGAATCGTTCCGGAGTGTTTGTTTTAAGTAAATTTGATATTTGTTTTTTGTTTTTTGAGTTTAGATTATCAAAGATTAAACTGATTTTATGTTTGTAAAAAAGTGATTGATTATCAACGAAATGCGAGTTTACGAAAAATGTTGCGGGAATCCCTTTTTT
>DYOJ01000100.1 GCA_020720705.1 Acetofilamentum sp. | reverse complement strand
CATTATTTCAATCGAATGTATTGTCATGTAGTAGTCAAAAATAGTCATAAAGTAGTCATTCGTTGTTATATATTCAGTTTCGATTGAATTTCTATGGAATTTCTATCGAATTTCAAAAACATTCAAGTCAAAATTATGTTATATTTTAAAATAGTTCAATGAGTTACGAGTTTTCTTGCAAAAACTATCTAACGTCTAACGGCTTCCTACGTTCATTTTTATCAATGTCCAAATATAGAATATTTTTCAGAAAATGAAATAAGAATTTGCCTATCAACCTAAAAAAATATAATTTTGACAAAAAATAGAGTATTATGAAATCTAAAGCCGATTTCAGCCTTGTGTTTATGGGGACGCCTGAATTTGCGAAAACAAATTTAGAACGTTTGTATAATTACGGCTATAAGATTTCGGCTGTTATCACCGCACCGGACAAACCTGCCGGACGCGGAAAGTTACTAACCGAATCGAACGTTAAACAATATGCAAAATCAGTAGGTTTGCCTATACTACAGCCAACAAATTTAAAAAACGAACATTTTATTGACAATCTGCGGGCACTTACAGCCGACCTTTTTGTTGTGGTCGCTTTCAGGATGTTGCCTGATGTTGTGTGGGCGATGCCGCCAATGGGCACAATAAATTTGCATGCCTCTTTGTTGCCGGACTATCGCGGAGCGGCTCCGATAAATCATGCACTTATCAACGGCGAATCGGTTACAGGCTTGACAACTTTTTTTATATCCCGCGAAATTGACACCGGACACATTATCGCACAAAGCAAAACCCCCATTTTACCGCAAGACAATGCCGGAACTTTGCTTGATAAAATGATGGTTCAAGGGGCTGATTTACTGATAGAAACAATTGAAAAAATACGAACCGGAACAGTGTCTGCCGTTCCTCAAGCAATTTTGCAAAAAGCTGATACTTTTCAGAAACTTGCCCCCAAGATATTTAAAGAAAACAGCAAAATAAACTGGAACAAATCCGCTCTCGAAATTCACAACTTTGTTCGTGGTTTAAGCCCCGTTCCCACAGCTTGGACAGAATTGCGACATCGTGAAAGCAATAAAATTTTTACACTGAAAATTTTTGAAACAGAATTTGAATTCGGAACTCAAGCAGAAATCGGAACGATTATTGCATCAGCTAAACAATTCGGAATCGCCACGCACGATGGCGTTATCTATCCAATGCAAATCAGATTGGAAGGAAAAAAATCGCTGCAGGTTAAGGATTTCTTAAACGGAACACGAATATCGGATTACGAAATTATAATTTAACAGTAATTTTTCAAAAAATTTTCGGAATTGCATAATTTTTGACATCTTTACCGCATCGTAACATTACAAAATGGTTAAGAATTTATTTCATACAATAATAGTCGTTGCGTTGTTCCTATTTGTAGGTTTGACAACAAAAGCGCAAGAGCCTACGGACAGCCTTCTGCATGCAGTAAGAGTTTTACCGAAGGACACCAACAAAATAAATCAAATGAATGACTTAGTTTGGAAATTACGATTTTCAAACTATAGCGAAGCCATATCACTCGGAAACGAAAGTTTTGCCTTATCAAAACAAATGGGTTTTGTGCGGGGTTCCGCTTATGCAACAAAAAATTTAGGAGGTGTATATTTTAATGCCAGCAATTACGATTCAGCTCAGGTTTACTATAAACACAGTTTAATGTTTTTTGAAGAACTACAAGATAAAAAAGGAATTGCCATAGCCTATCGAAACTTAGGAAATGTTTTTTTTCAAAAAAGTGTTTGGACAATTGCCCTTGACTATTATTTGAAAAGTTTAGAACTGCGTGAAGAATTGGGCGATAAACTCGGTGTAGCATCAGTTAACGGTGCAATAGGTTTGCTGTATGTTTCCTCGCACGATAAAAATACAGAAAAAGCTATTGATTATTTCCGAAAATCGCTAAAAACATATACGGAACTTGGCGACAGTGTTGGCATGGCAACAACGTATTTGTATATCGGAAACTTTTATCATGATTTGACCCAAAAACAAAATGATTCAACATCGGTGTTTATGACCATAGACTCGGCATTGTTTTATTTTTACGAATCAAAAGCAATTACCGTTCAACAAAAATCGCCCTCAGCCATGCACAACTTAGGAACAATTTACGATGCCATCGGAAGTGTTTATATGCGTAAATCCATGAATGATTCTGCCTTAGTAAATTTCGAAAAAAGTATGGAGATAAGAGTGCTCACGGGAAACAAATACGGAATTGCAGGAACTTCATACAACATCGCTCGATTTTATGCAACTCAGGAAAACAGCATAGACTCTACAAAAAAATACCTAATCATGGCATTAGATACGGCAAAAAATATCGGAGCCAACAGTATTGAACGAGACGTATCCAAAGAACTTGCCGGCATTTATCAAAAAATTGGGAACTACAAAGAAGCATCAAATTTATATTTAAGATACATTGTGCTCAATGATTCACTGCTAAACGCCCAAAATACAAAACGTTTCACACAGCTTGAAATGCAATACGAGTTTGACCGGGAAAAGAAAGTGGCGGATGCCTTACATAGTTCGGAATTACAACAACAAAAACGAGTCCGAAATATCTTTATCGGAGGTTTCGGCTTTGTTGCATTTCTCGCACTTTTAATCTTTAAAAACTATCGAGATAAAAAGAAGGCTAACAATTTGTTAGAAGAGCTTAATGCTGAAATGCGTGAAAAAAATGAAATGCTCAATCAGCAAAAAGAAGAAATTATGGCGCAACGAGACGAAATTGAAAAAAATCGTGATGAAATTGCGGAATCAAATCGTGCCATTACCGACAGTATTGTTTATGCACAACGCATACAACAAGCTGTGATGCCGCCTGAGGAATATTTCGACAAAATTTTGAAAGAATATTTTATTTTCTTCAAACCGCGTGATATTGTGAGCGGTGATTACTATTGGGCTACACATAAAGACAACAAAATTATCATTACCGCTGCCGACTGCACCGGACACGGCGTTCCGGGTGCTTTTATGAGTTTGCTCGGAATTTCATTCCTCAACGAAATCGTCAATAAAATAAACCCCGACAAAGGAGAAGAGATTAAAGCAAATCTGATTCTCAACCAGTTGCGTGCTACGATTAAATCCTCGCTCCGACAAACCGGTAAAAAATTTAACGAAGCAAAAGACGGTATGGATATGGCATTATGCGTAATAGATACCGTTCATAAAACCTTGCAATTTGCAGGCGCAAACAACCCGGCTTTGATTGTCCGAAATAAGGAAATTATCGAAATAAAAGCAGACAAAATGCCGGTCGGTGTTCATTACAAAGAGAAGGAATCGTTTACTTTCAACGAATTAGACTATCAGGACGGCGATACCGTTTATCTGTTCTCGGACGGATATATTGACCAATTCGGCGGCGAAAAAGGGAGAAAATTTATGATTCGACAATTCAAAGAAATTATTTTAGAAATGGAAGGAACGCCTTTGAAAGAACAGAAAGATGCCCTGTCCAAACGATTCTCTTTGTGGCTGAGTGCTGACAATACACAACACCAACATCAAATTTACACTCAAATTGATGACGTTTTAGTATTGGCTTTTAGACTGTAAATCAATAGTTTAATTAATAATATGTCGAATAACAAATAAATAAATTTCACGAATCAGGAAATAGGTTTTACTTTTACGTTGCTAAATACAAAACTGTAGAATCATGATAGATTTTTCGACGCAATATGCCGGTTTACAACTCAAAAACCCGATTATTATCGGGAGTTCATCTCTGACATCAAAAGTATCCAACCTTATTCAAGCAGAAAAGGCAGGCGCGGCAGCCGTAGTCCTGAAGTCTATTTTTGAAGAAGAAATAACCAATGAATTTTCAGGAATATTAGCAGAAGCCGAACGTGAAAACAGACACATCATTGATTTGGACTATTTTGACTATAAAATCAAACAGAATAACGTCGAAAATTACACAAAATTGATTCGTGAAGCAAAAGCAACAGTCTCAATACCGGTAATTGCAAGCGTAAACTGCATATCGGCTCACGAATGGACTTTTTTTGCACGTGAAATTGAAAAGGCAGGCGCTGATGCCATAGAATTGAACATATTTTTATCTCCTGCCGACACAAGTAAAACAAGCGAATCAAAAGAAGAGGTCTATTTTGATATTATCCGAGCCGTGCAAACCAAAGTAAAAATTCCGATAACCGTAAAAATGAGCTTTTATTTTACAGATTTACTCGGAATGATTCAACGCCTGTCAAAATCCGCAGTGCAAGGCATCGTTTTGTTTAACAGATTTTTTAGTCCAGATATTGATTTGGAAACGAATCAAATTATTCCTGCAAATATATACAGCACCCCATCCGAACTTCCCACTTCACTGCGTTGGGTTGCTATTGCATCCAACAAAGTATCCTGTGATATTGCGGCGTCAACGGGTGTTCACAACGGACAAGCTCTTATAAAACAGTTGCTTGCCGGTGCCGATGCCGTGCAAATAGCCTCTGTTGTTTACAAACAGGGTTTCGGAATTATTGAGCAGATGCTCACCGATTTACATAATTATATGCAACAGCGTGATTACACGAAAATCCTTCATTTTCAAGGACTAATGAGCCAAAAATATGTAAAAAATCCGTCCATGTACGAGCGCGGACAGTTTATGCGCTATTTCGGGGAACAATAAACAAGGCTGTTACGTTTTATAGTTGAGTGTTATGCAAAATCATAAATCCAAACAGATTTGATAAATCGTGAAATTACCCCATTTTTGGCAAATAATTTGTTTAAAACATTCAAATGAAGAAACAAAAAAACGAAAATATTCCTCTTTTAGAAGTTTTAAAAAATAAATGGAATATTGAAAAAGAGAAATATAAGAAAAAAGAAGTTGGAACAGGAGTTGAAACTTTTGTAGAAGAAATATTTTTATGTCCATTACTTTTTAACTTAATAAAAGGATTAGAAACAACAGAGCATAAAAACCGAAAATTTGAATATACCAAACAAGCAAGAACAAAAACGGACAATAGTCAAGCAGATTTTGTAATTTTTATTGACGGACTTTCAATTGTGATACCTGTTGAAGTAGAATTATATCAGAATATTAAAGCAGGCGAGAAACAATTATTGCGTTATCAATTGGCGTGGGATAAAAGATATGGAATTTTAACTGACGGATTTACTTGGCGTTTTTATAATAATACACAATTTCGTGAATTTGAAATAGATTATATTCTAAATAACAGCGAAAATTTTATAGTATTTTGGAATGAATATATAAAACCTGAAAACTATTACATATCATTTTTTGAACAAGAACAAATAAACCAATCAAACAATATTGCAATTGAAGAAAACAAAGAATTATTTTTTGAAGACATCACAAAACTAATAGACAATTTTAAAAACAAATTAAATATTGCAGAATATTTCACATTCCAAGATAAAAATGTAAACGAAAAAAAAGCAACTGAAATAACTTATGCTTATTTCATACAGTTTATACTTTATAAAAGTTTGGTTGATAACTGTTATTCTCAATTTAATGAAGAATTTAAACAACGTTTGGACAGTATTTATAAAAGTTTAAAAGCCGAAGTTTATGATGCAATTCTCAATAATATTCGCAGTATTTCAAAATTTATTTCCGCTGAATTATATAAACCATTTAGCGAAGAACAATCTTTTATAAACCAACGCCTTGAAGAAGTGTTACAAAAACCGAAAAATACGCTTATTGATATTTCACTTTGGCTTGATATAATTGTTTTTATAAGCAAATACAGTTTTGCAAATATCAAAAATGATATATTCGGTTACATTTACGAAAATTATTTGAAAGATTTATACGAAGATACAAAGAAAGGGCAATATTTTACCGACCCCGCTCTTGTCAATTTTATGCTTGATGAAATTGGCTTCACGAAAGAAAATATACTGAAAAAATATACCGAAAATAAAACAGAAAATTTATCAATTATTGACCCTTCGTGCGGTAGCGGAACTTTTTTATACAGTGCAACTGACAGAATTATTGATGCTTTATTCGATGCGGAAACCGAAACGAAAGCAAAATTTGTAGAAAATACGATTAATCAAAATATTTTCGGACTTGATATTGCAGAATTTCCGCTTTATTTATCTGAAATGAATATTTTAATGAGAATGTTGCCACTTATCATTAACGAAAAATATAACAATCCTGTTGATAAGAAAATTAATGTTTTCAAAACAAAAGATAGTATTTCTGAATTTCTTGAAATTCAATTACAAGCAAATCCCAAAAAAGTAAATGAAAACTTGTTAAATCTTATTTTTGAAGATATTAAATTAGGATATGATAGTTATATCCGTAACGAAGACGATTTGAAAGAAATGAAATCGTCATTAATTCCACCACAAAAACGGTTTGATTATGTAATTGGAAATCCGCCATATATTGATTACAACGAATGTAGTAAGCAAGAAATGCTTTTCACTCAACTTATTAAAAATAAACGTTTACAAATGAGTGATGTATTTGGAATAAACCTAAATACTGTTCCAAAAAGAGTAAAACCATACTCGCCAAAACCAAATTTATATTCGTTTTTTATTGCACTTGGTTTCAGTTTGTTGAAAAAAGAGAGCAAAATATGTTATATAATTCCACAGACCATATTAACAGCCACAGATTTAGATGTTTTGCGTTATTATTTTGCAAAAGATATTACAATTGACAAAATAATAACTTTTGAAGGTCAAATGTTTGTCGGTCGCGGTCTTAAACAAAAGAAACCCGTAGCAACTTCAAGTTTAATTTTTATTGCAACAAAAAAAGTACCAAATAAAGAACACAAAGTTAAAATTACAAATTTTGCAAATTATAAAGAACCCGAATTTGAAAACTTCCTAAAAAATAGTTCGCCAACTAATAAAGAAATAGTACAGTCCGAACTATTAAAAAGTGTCGAAAATTGGAAATTTATTGTTAAAGACAATAAGTTTTTAGAAATAATAAAAACTTACAGAAAAAACGGTATTACAATTGACGCATTTAGGCGAAAATTATCACATTACGACGAATTAATTTTAGACGGAAGTGTAAATATTAACAAAAAAGATTTATCAACAATTAATGATGCAAATTCTTATAATATTCCAATAATCAACAAAAAAAGAAAGAAAATAACCGAGTTTTTGTATTGTAACGAAACTCAAATAAAAAAAGCACAAGGTTCAAGAGATTTTCATTTGATAGCACAAAGACAATATAAAATACTTTGGCAATATCAAAATCCAAGCGGTTTTTATTTTGTTGACAGGGAAAATTCGTTCCCGAAATTTATGGAATATTGTATTGCTTCAAATAACAAGCAAGAAATTTTATTTTTATATTCACTTCTTAGCAGTAATGTAAACGATTGGTATTTAAAATCTTTATTGGTAAGCGAAACCGAAAAATCATACTTACTTGGTTTGCGAACACTAAAGGAGTTTTTAAGAATTCCAATAATTACAAACGAAAACATAGAGATTAAAAATGAAATTATTAAACAAACAGAGTTTATGTTTGATTTAGAAACTAAATCGTTATCAGATTTTGTTGATTTCAAAAATGTTCAATTGCAAAAATTTGATAAAATTGAAATCATTGATAACTATTTAGTTTTAAATAAGGAAAATACACAAATAAAAGCAAAAATAGTAAGTAATTCGGAGTTAATAAAATTAGTAATCAATAATTTAGAAACAGATAAAATAATATCACTCTCAGAAATGAAACAATTACCTGTAATTGACAATGATTTTCAATCAGAGATTAAACAATACATTGACAATTTGATTTTTTCATTATATTTTGATGTTAAATTATCAAAAATTGGATTTGAAAATAAGGACAAAATTCAAATTCAAATTTCAGAAAGTGTTGATTATAAATATATTTTCGATGATGATAATAAAAAATAAATTTGCATAACATTGTATATGTGATATTTGCGGGCTTTTTCCGTAACTTGAAACACAATGCAAATAAACCACTGTTAACATTACAGAAACGCAAGTGCCTTGAAATCCATCAACATACGCATATAGATTGCCGTTTTGTTTGTATCAAATG
>DYOJ01000099.1 GCA_020720705.1 Acetofilamentum sp. | reverse complement strand
GGGTATGTATATTTTGAAAATCGGAAATCGTTCCGCAAGGTTCGTAAAACGGTAACGCGAAATAACAGACCATTAAAGTTACCAAAAGCGGAAATAAATAAAACTCCGCTAAAAGTTGCATTGCAAATAAATTGTTTCTTGAGAATAATTCAAGTTCAAATAATAATACCTTGATTATTTGTCTGTTAAGATAAAGCACGATACCCTTTTCATAAAGTATTTCGCTAAACAAAACAAATTAATCGTATTGGATATTGATAAATCTTTAGGTTTTTCGAAAAAAAAACTAAAATTCATGCCATTTACGAATAATAAATTTTAATTATTGACTATAAATTCCTAAGTTTGACGTTCCAAATTGTAATTACAAAACAATGTCAGAAAAAATACAAAAATTACTTCGAGATTCTGCTACAGCGCGCTGGACAGCAATGGTTATCGTAGCATTTGCCATGCTCACGGGCTATTATTTTGCCGATGTAATGTCGCCGATAAAACCTATGTTGCAAAAACTTGCACCTTGGGAGAACAACAGTGTATTCGGGTTCTACTTCGGAGCTTATGGTTGGTTTAACGTTTTCTTCGGAATGTTAATCGTAGGCGGAATTATTTTGGACAAAATGGGTGTCCGATTTACGGGAACAACATTTATAGCCTTGATGGTTGTGGGCGCGGGTCTAAACTATTATGCCCTCACCGACACGTTTTTAAACGGAGGTCCGGGTTACAATTTCTTAAACTCGTTCTGGAAAGGCTACGACCCTTCGGTAAAACTTGCGGCACTCGGTTTTGCAGTGTTCGGGGTCGGGGTTGAAGTTGCCGGAGTAACAGTATCGCGGATAATTGTTAAATGGTTTATGGGTAAAGAGTTGGCATTGGCTATGGGCTTACAGGTAGCAATTGCACGTCTCGGAACAGCCTCAGCATTATTTTTTGCACCTAAAATTGCCGGAATTGACGAAGTCGTAACCCGCCCGCTTGCGTTCGGCGTTGTTTTGCTTGCCGTAGGTTTGATTGCCTTCCTTGTCTATAACGTCATGGATAAAAAATTAGATATTCAAGCTCAAAACCAAAAATTGCTTGAGCCCCAAACTGCTGACGAAGAGAAATTTAAGTTCTCGGATGTTTGGGTAATATTTACTAATCGTCCGTTCATATACATTGCAATGCTGTGTGTACTGTTCTACTCTGCGGTTTTCCCGTTTTTGAAATACGCCGGCGATTTTATGGTAAATAAGTTTGGTGTTGACGAAGCCGCCGCCGGAGAAATCCCTTCCCTACTCCCTTTCGGTACGATGTTGCTTACCCCCTTGTTCGGTTTATTTTTAGATAAAATCGGCAAAGGAGCAAGCATTATGATACTCGGTTCAGCTTTACTGATTTTAGTTCACCTTGGCTTTGCCTTCGGACCTTCGTCAACGTGGGTTGCTTATGCCCTCATGTTGATACTCGGAATCGCGTTCTCTTTGGTACCGGCTTCGATGTGGCCCGCTGTTCCGAAAATTGTGAACCAACGCATGCTCGGCACTGCTTATTCAGTTATTTTTTGGATTCAAAACTGGGGCTTAATGGGTGTTCCGATGCTTATCGGATACGTTTTGGACAAAACCAATCCGCTCTATGACCCCACGGTACCGGGAGCAACGTTGGATTACACAGTCCCGATGCTTATTTTTGCAACCACAGGATTGTTCGGTTTATTATTCGCATTCCTTTTGAAACGAGAAGACCGTGTAAAAAAACTTGGCTTGGAATTGCCAAATATTAAATCTTAAGTTTTAAGTTTATAAAAAAATTAAACTCTAATTCGACTTTACGAAGTTAAAGATTTCGGCAAAGTTTGTGCTTAGAATAGTTTAGCGTGGACGCTAAACGCAAATAGAAAATGCAATAAGCGTCCACGCTTTTCTTTTGCCGGCATAACTTCGTAAAGTAGAACTAATAACGCCTGCTTATGCAGGTGTTTTTTTATATTTCAGCCTCAACAAAACAGAATTTTGCATATCACGTTTTATTATTGCTACATTTGTCGCAAAGAAAACGTCCCAAATTTCAAATGATAAGGCTTAGTCTTTTTGTTGTCAGTATTTTATTTTTCATAAAAAATACGACTGCACAAACAGAATTTTACGGAATATTTAAAAATGAATCGGTTTATATTCTAAATCCGAAGGATACAATATCAAAAAAATATTGCATTGACAGCATATTTTTTAACCGTAAACCATACAAAACCGATTTGAAAAGCGACCGAGTTACCGTAGATTTCTCCGGTAAAAATATCATGGAAAATAAAGCTGTTGTGATTGAGATTTATCATAAGCCCGACTGCTTACCCATGATACTTAACCCCGAATCGTTTTATCCGAAAAGCACTTGCGAAATACCTGCTGTAAATTTAATAACCGATACGCTTGTTTGGAAAACCATAAACGAACGCGGAACACTAAACTTTGAGATTGAACAATACCGTTGGAATACGTGGAAAACAGTTGCAACTGTGCAAGGTCTCGGGACACCGGATACCAACACCTATAAGTATAATGTCGAATTTCATACAGGGGTAAATCGCTTCCGTGTCAAGCAAACAGACTACTCGCAAGTCGCACGGTTTTCGGATGAAATTATATTTACATCGTCCGAACCACCTGTACAATTTTCACCCGGAGACGGAGAAACCGTATCGCGATATATCGAATTTTCCGCTGTAACGGACTATGAAGTTTTTGATTTTTACGGCGAGTTTTTATTCTCCGGTCGTGCAAACCGAATAGATGTTTATGCTTTAAATCCGGGAACATATTTTTTGAAATTTGACAACAACATGGTGTCCTTTATTCGCCGATAAGTGCCCTGAACTCCGGTAACAACGTTACTCTGTCATTGGTTGTAAAAGGCAGGGTTTGAATAAACAGTTGCTCAGCCGCCTCTCTGTTGTATGTCATATCGTCCAAAAACAAAGTTTCACGGGCGACTAAATTATTTTCGTTGAGAACCTTATGAAAAATTGCCAAATCGGGTTTCCGCAATCCGATTTTATGCGAAAAATAACATTGCTCAAACAATTCGCACATATCAAACCCAAACTCCTGAAGAAACTTGCTCGAGTAAACATCAAAATGCAGATTATTGGTATTGCTGAGCAGAAAAAGCCGGTAATTCGATTTTAGTTTTTGAACAGCCTCAATCGTTTCCGGAATAAAATCACCTAAAAGCAGATTCCAATACTCGAAAATTTGCTCATTCGAGAGTGGTTTTTGAAGCTGACTGTTCATTGACGAAGCAAAAAAATCACTACAATCCGAAATTATTTCCATTTTTTCAAAAATTTTTTCAGCCAAAAAAAAAGCATCAAAATTCTTTTTATCATTGGATAGCAAGGACTTAAAAGCCATGATTGAACGTTCGGGGTAGATTTCCAAGAGGACTCCGCCTAAATCGAAGATAATATTTTTTATCATAAATTTGGATATTTCGGACAAAAATACATATCTTTGCACTCCCGACAAAACGGGAAATTTTGTTCTTCAAAATTTTGGGGCCAATAGCTCAGACGGTTAGAGCATCTGACTCATAATCAGGGGGTCCGGGGTTCAAGTCCCTGTTGGCCCACCAATTTTTGAAATTAAGCATAACTTTAAACCCTCGAATTATCGGGGGTTTTTTATTTTTTAACTTTTGAACGAACGAATATTCACGATTTTTGTGTATAATTGCAGTAAATTTGCTCAAAATATCAGAGCAAATCAAAATACTATAAACGTATGAAGTTATCGGTTTTTCTTAAATATATTCGGATATTCGTTCCGATAATTGCTACACTTTTGACTATATTTACGTCTTGCTCACTACAAGAGCAGCAACCCGAAGAGCCGCAAGTTACATTTTATCAGATTGTTCTGAAAGATACTGTGGATGCACTCGACAATCCGGTGAAAAGAGTGAAACTCATTTTTAATTTGATAGACGGAGACGGTGATATGGGTTTAGCCGACAGTGATACGACAGAGCCATATACCGGAATTTACCATTACAATTGCTACGTAAATTTGTATGAATATATTGACGGCGAAGCTGTTGAAGCCGATATTGAAGCACCTTTCAATTTCCGCATCCCCGATATAGAGCCACAGGGGCAGAACAAACTTTTAAAAGCAGAAGTTCAATTGGATATGGATTTCTCGACCTACAACGGACAATATTTGTTCGACAGTATTCTTTTCGACTTTTTTGTTTATGATAAAAGTTTGAAAAAAAGTAATACAGCCTCAACTTCTGTAATAAAATTAGATACAATCGGCTATTTTCCGGAGTATTTAAAATAGACCGATACTTTGCCGGGATTTACATTTCAGACCTTAAACAATAGATTCAAGTTATTTGAATAAAAACTTAATAATCAGATAATTACAAATATCAAATTAATGAAAACAGTTATTAACTTTATTTTGGTGTCAGTTGCTGTTCTGATAACCGCAAGTATGTTTGCACAAACAGCCCCCGACGAATCCGTTCCGCTGGACCCGAAGGTTATCTACGGAAAACTACCAAACGGCATGACGTATTACATTCGACACAACGAAAAGCCCAAAGAACGTGCGGAGTATTACATCGTTCACAATGTCGGAGCAATTTTGGAAGACGACGACCAAAACGGATTGGCACATTTTACGGAGCACATGGCATTTAACGGTACCGCAAATTTTCCGGATAAAGGTATTTTGAATTTTATGGAAAAAAACGGAGTTGCTTTCGGACATAATGTTAATGCGTTTACAGCACAGGACGTTACGGCATACATGCTCTCAAAGGTGCCCACAACTCGCGAAGGAATCATTGACACCTCGTTGCTTATCCTGCACGATTGGTCAGGCTCAATATCGTTTCTCGACAAAGAAATTGATGCAGAACGCGGTGTGATACACGAAGAATGGAGAACGCGCAGAAGTCCGGATTTTCGTCTGCGTAACCAAACGACTGCAGCCTTGTATAACCATTCAAAATATGCAAAACGAGATGTTATCGGCGATATAAATGTCATTGATACATGTTCTTACGAAACAATGAAACGATTTTATCGTGATTGGTACCGCCCGGAATTACAAGCCTTGATTATTATCGGAGATATTGACCCGAAACAAATTGAACAAAAAATCAAGAAATTATTTTCGTCAATTCCAAATCCGGCGACAATAAAGCCACGTTTTGATATTGAAATACCAAACAATACCGAACCGCTGATAGCCACCGCAACAGACCCCGAAGCAGAACAAACCAGAGTTCAGTTATTATTTAAACACGATATTGTAAAAGATAAAAATTTGAATTATTATCGAAATCAAATAGTAAACGGTTTATACTCAGTTATGTTAAATGCACGTTTTAAGGAATTGGGACGTAAAGAAAATCCTCCCTACGTTTATGCCTACAATTTTTACGGCGATTTTGTCCGCAGTAAAGCCGCCTATTATTCCGTAGCCCTTGTAAAAAAAGGAACAAGCAAAGAGGCATTATCAGTATTGCTGACCGAGAACCAACGTGTACGACAACACGGTTTCACCCAAGCGGAATTAGACCGTGCTAAAAAAGATTTAATGGCTCAATACGAAAAACAATTTAACGAAAAAGATAAAACCGAATCGGGCGATTTTGTTTGGCAATATTTCAGCCATTTTTTAACAAACGAACCGGCTCCGGGCATAGAGTTTGAATACAATTATGCTGTGAAAAATATTCCCGAAATCAGCTTAGAAGAACTGAACGGGCTTGCAAACAAATACATTACGGATGAAAATATTGTCGTTACAATAACCGGACCGGCAGATTCTAATATCCCGAGTGAAGCCGAGATTTCTGAAATTTTGAAGAATTTTAAATCTCTGAAAACCGAAGCATACACCGATGATTCGTTAAACGAACCACTTATCGGTAAAATTCCGAAACCAAAAAAAGCAAAAACTAAAACCGAGAAAGACGGTATAACCGAACTCACTTATGCCAACGGCGTTAAGGTTATTTATAAAAAAACGGATTTCAAAGCAGACGAAATTCTGTTTGAAGCTGTTAAATTCGGAGGCTATTCCAATGTTTCGGATTCAGAAATAGAATCAGCACGCATGGCTGACCAATTGGTGTCAGTCGGAGGTGCGGGAAAATTCAACTTAACCCAATTACAAAAAAAAATGTCGGGTAAATATCTGTATGTCAACCCCTATATCAACGAATTCGAACACGGAATATACGGACAATCAACGCCCAACGATTTTGAAACCGCCCTACAGTTAATACATCTGTATTTTACCGCCCCGCGCGAAGATGCCGCCGCCGCACGTACGGAGATTAAAAAAATGGAATCGTATTACGAAAATAAAGCTCTCAATCCGGCATCACGTTTTTCCGATTCAATTTCTGTTATTATCAACTCTCGAAATATGCGTCGTGCTCCAATGAATAAGGACTTTTTCCCAAAAGTAGAGTATTCCGAAGCACTTGCCGTTTACAAAAACGCCTATACCGATGCCTTCGATATGACATTCGTTTTTGTCGGAAATATAGAAACCGAAAGTGCCGAAAAACTCTTCGCCACCTACCTCGGAACTCTCCCCTCGAAGGGACAGAAAGGCACCTACAAGAACCCCAAAATATATCCGCCGTCGGGAGTATTGAAAAAAGATATTCCGTTTAAACTTGAAGTACCCAAAAGTACTGTTTACGTTAATTATTCAGGTAAATATGAATACACCCCTCAAAACAATATGGAATTAGCAATGCTCGAACATATCATTGACCTGCGCTATATCGAAACCATACGAGAAGAAGAAGGCGGAACATACGGCGTGCATGTTTATGCAAGCAAAAAACTCCACCCCGAACCCGGATACAGCATTGCGATACAATTTGATTGTGCCCCCGAAAAAGCAGAACATCTGACAACTATTGTTTATCAGGAAATCGAAAAATTAAAAACCGAGGGTCCGACAGATTCCGATTTCAAAAAAACAGTTGAATATTTAATCAAAACGCGTGAAGAAGAATTGAAAGAAAACCGATTTTGGTTAGATGCCCTGATTTTGTATCAAACCAACGGGATAAAATCATACTCAAGTCAGATTTTTGACGATATTTTAAGTAAAATTACAAAAGAAAGCATTAAAAATGCGGCAAATCGTCATTTTGACACTGAAAATCATATTCAAATACGCATGATACCAAAAGAATAGAAAAACTTATAATGTCAAGAAAATAAAGCAGTTGCAAAGATTTAGTCTTGCAACTGTTTTTTTTTACAAAAAAAATATCATTAAACTGATAAAAAAATTTGACGGAAACATAAAATTTGTAATATTTGCCGACTGAAAATATAACAGTTTTGTTACCATGTCCAAAAGCAAACCACGAATTATCAAAGATTACAACAAATTGCCCGAATCTGTTCTCGAACAGATTAAGTTGGTGTATCCCAAAGGATTTACACAACATTTGGTTAGTTTTACAACCAAAGACGGCGAACGAAAACTCGGATTACCTTTTGAAACAGATGAGTTTATCTATCTCATAAAAATGAGTCCGGCAACTGCCGAAGTACTCATCGAAGAGGATGATGACTACGATTCAGACGGTGTATTACGCGATGAAGTCCGAGAAGAGTATCAAGACAAATACGAAGATTTAGACTATTTGGCTGATAATGCAAATGCCGATAATGAATTTGGTGTTTTAAACGATGTTTTTGAAACCGCATTTGACGACGATGATGCAGGAGGCACTTCCGATGTTGATGAGGACGATGACGATGACTTTGATGACAAAAACGATGACGACGATGATGACAACTTTGACGACGATGATGACGATTCTGATTCGGACAGCGAAGATTTTGATGACGAAGAAGACGACTTCTAAATCAATACGATACGAATCCTCAACATTAAACCTTGAAAGTGCAGTCGCGTAATCAACCATAAGCAGTTCTTGTAAGAAAACTCATAACACATTGAAATTATTTATGTTATAGGAATATTTTGACTTGAATGTTTTATGAAATACTGTAGAAATACGGTAGGAATTCGATTGAAACTAAATAAAAAACTACGAATGACTACTTAATGACTAT